>JAQURJ010000035.1 GCA_028715705.1 Phycisphaerae bacterium
TGCCATGAGCATTTCCTTTCTTTGATTTACATACTAACTCAAATTCAGGAAATGTCCAATTCCGACTGAAGCATTACAGCACAAGCGTCTTTCATCTACAAATTTTAGAAATTAATGCAGCAATCTTTAAATAAATAGTAATCTTAAATAAAACAAGGAGAAGAACATGGCAGAACAACAGAAAGCTATAAGCTCTCTAATGACCGAGGATCGTACATTCCCGCCGCCTCAGAACATTAAGGCAAATGCTTATATAAACAACGTAGAACAGTATCAGCAGATGTGGGAACAATCCATAAAAAATCCCGACAGCTTCTGGCTCAAACAGGCAGAAACGCTTCACTGGTTCAAGAAACCAACCAAGAGTCTCGAATACACATGGGACACCAAGGCTCGCAAAATCGAGCATACGTGGTTTGCCGATGGCAAGTTGAATGTAACTTATAACTGTCTTGACCGGCATCTTGGAACGCCAATCGCCAAAAAGACAGCTCTTATCTGGCAGGGTGAAGATGACAATGCCGTAAAGAAATTCACATACGAAGAATTGCACAAGGAAGTTTGCAAATTCGCAAATGTTCTCAAATCAAAAGACATTAAAAAAGGTGATCGTGTTGCTATTTACATGCCTATGGTTCCGGAACTGACAGTTGCGATGCTTGCCTGCGCACGTATCGGCGCCATTCATTCGATTATCTTCGGCGGCTTCAGCGCAGATGCCATTAAAGGCCGAGTAAATGATTCCGACTGCAAGATGCTGATAACCTCAAACGTTTCGCTGCGAGCCGGAAAACATATCCATTTGAAAAATATCGCCGACGAAGCTCTTGGACAATGCCCGACGATTGAAAACGTGATTGTGACCGAGGTCAATGACGAACCCTGCGATATGAAGCCCGGGCGTGACCACTGGTATCATGATGAAATGGAAAAGGCCAACACCGACTGCCCAGCCGAACCAATGAACGCGGAAGACCCGCTGTTCATCCTTTATACATCGGGTTCGACAGGAAAGCCAAAAGGCGTTGTTCACACTACTGGCGGCTATCTGATGCATGTCACCTTGACGCACAAACTTGTCTTCAACATTCACGAAGACGACGTTTACTGGTGTACCGCCGACATCGGCTGGGTTACAGGACACAGCTATATTGTTTACGGCCCGCTTGCAAACGGCGCTACTTCGCTGATGTTCGAGGGCGTGCCCACTTATCCGGATGCCGGAAGATTCTGGCAGGTTTGCGATAAATTCGGCGTAACCGTTTTCTACACCGCTCCTACAGCCATTCGCGCTTTGATGCGTCTTGGAGAAGAATGGCCGGCCAAATACAAACTTGATACGCTCAGAATTCTTGGTTCCGTTGGCGAGCCGATAAATCCCGAAGCCTGGATGTGGTATCATGAGAAGATCGGTCACGGCAAATGCCCGATAGTAGATACCTGGTGGCAGACCGAGACCGGCGGATTCATGATTACCCCGCTACCCGGCGCTCATACTTTAAAGCCCGGGAGTGCAGGCCGCCCGTTCTTCGGAGTAGATACTATGGTTTTACGTGACGATGGTTCAGATTGCGACCGTAATGAAGGCGGAAAACTCTGCATACGCAAGCCTTGGCCGGGAATGATGAGAACCATGTGGGGTGACCACGATCGGTTCATTGACACTTATTTCACTATGTATAACGACATTTATTTCGCAGGTGACGGCTGCCGCATTGACAACGACGGTGACTATTGGCTGATGGGACGTATCGATGACGTGGTCAACGTATCCGGCCACAGAATCGGCACAGCCGAGGTCGAAAGCGCACTGGTAAGTCATGCCAAAGTTGCCGAAGCCGCTGTTACTCCGGTGCCTCACGAGATCAAGGGGCAGGGGCTGTATGCGTTTGTAACCCTCGTTGAGGGCGTTGAAGAAAATGACGCTCTTAAAAAAGAGCTTATCAATCACGTTCGCAAGGAGATCGGCGCAATCGCCGCTCCGGAACGTATCCAGTTCGCTCCGGCATTGCCAAAGACCCGTTCCGGCAAGATTATGCGGCGAATACTTCGCAAGATCGCCGAAAATGACACCGGTAATCTTGGTGACATTACAACCCTTGCTGATCCGCATGTGGTCGAAACTTTGGTCAAGGGCAGAAACGAATAAAGTCTGTTTTGTAAAACCATTAAACCGGACGTATGTATGTAGCATGCGTCTGGTATATCTTTTAACTGAAAGGAAAAGAAATGGCTGACGATATTACTGTTTCTAAAAACCACGGATGGAGCGTTACCTTTGCCGGAATGGGTATTAACCTTGCTCTTGGCATTCTCTATACATGGAGTGTTATCAGCAAAGGTGTTCCAGCCGAATGGGGATGGACTGAAACGGACAAATCATTGCCGTATATGTTTGCTTGTTTGATTTTTTCGATAGTAATGGTACCTGCTGGCAGAATGCAGGATAAGATTGGACCTAAGATAGTTGCCAGCATTGGTGGCGTGTTGGTGGGTCTTGGATTTCTTCTTGCAAGTTTAACTACGACACCCCTGATTTTTGTGCTGGGCTTTGGCGTTCTCGCTGGAGCGGGTATCGGATTCGGTTACGCCTCGGCAACGCCGCCTGCGGTAAAGTGGTTTCCAGCCGCTAAAACAGGCACAATTGCCGGTATAGTTGTTTCAGGCTTTGGTCTTGCATCAGTTTATGCTGCTCCGCTGACAAAATGGCTCATCGGCCAATTCGGCCTTCAACATGCTATGCTCATACTTGGCATAGGTTTCTTTATTATTATTACAGGGTTAAAGTCAATTGTTATGCCGCTTTGGAACGGCCTATCCGCAACTTTGCAGGCTCCGCCAGCCGGTTTTGTTCCGGAGACTATTTCATTAAGACAAAAAGCGGTGCACGACCCTCAGAATCTGACACCAAAAGAGATGCTTTGCACTATACAGTTTTACCTTATCTGGTTCATGTATGCCTGCGGCGCAGGTGCCGGTCTGATGATCATTGCAAAACTTGCTGCTATCGCCAAGATACAAGCTGGCGTCGAATTGGGGTTCATTCTTGTAGCCGTTCTTGCTATAGGCAATGGTGCCGGACGTATTATTGCGGGAATCCTCAGCGACAAGATTGGTAGAAAAGCAACCCTGTTTATATGCTTTATTTCACAGGCAATACTTATCATGCTCATCTCTCAGGCTAAAGATGGTAATGTACTGACCAGTGTACCTTTAATGGCTGTTATTTCAGCGTTCATTGGTGCTAACTATGGGGCGAACCTCGCTTTGTTCCCATCCATCACTAAAGATTATTACGGCCTTAAAAACTTTGGCGTTAATTACGGCCTGGTATTCACGGCATGGGGCGTCGGCGGTTTTATGCTCGCCTTCCTCGCAGGCAAAATGTACGATATTCATCAAACTTTTGCCATCGCATATTATGGCGCAGCTATACTGCTGGTTTTGGCTGCAATTTGCGTCTTCCTTGTAAGAAAACCCAAGCACCTCGATTAAAATTACCATTGTCTGTTTTGCGGCATTGACGGCTACAAAGGCTGTCAATGCCGTTTTTTTATGTCTGATGGCAGAATAGTGCCAGATTTAGCCAATATAGTCCCTTGTCATAACTTTCAAATCTCATTAAAGTAAAAAGATTATTTTCAAAAAAGATTTTTTATTTTAGGAGAATTTATTATGAAGAATCGCTGGCTAATAGCAGCTTGTGCCGTTGGTATTCACATTTCCATCGGCTCGGTTTACGCATGGAGCGTTGTAACAAAACCCATAATGGCTGAATTCGGCTGGTCATTGAAGGCTGTTTCTTTCACTTTTAGCATAGCTATAATATTTCTTGGATTATCGGCGGCCTTTTTTGGCCATTTTGTCGAAAAGAAAGGGCCTCGCAAATCAGGCTCGCTTGCAGCCATTTTCTTCGGTCTTGGGTTGGCAGGTGCGGGGCTTGCTCTCCATATCAAGTCTTTACCGCTTCTCTACCTTACTTATGGCGTTCTGGGCGGCTGCGGCCTTGGCACAGGGTACATCACACCAGTATCCACGCTTATAAAATGGTTCCCCGATAAACGCGGAATGGCCACAGGTATGGCGATTATGGGTTTTGGCTTTGCCGCTCTTATAGCCGGACCGATCATGCAAAAGCTTATAGGCTCGGTCGGACTGGTTAATATGTTTTTTATTCTCGGCGGCGCTTATTTTCTTTTGATGTTCGCCTCTTCTCAATATCTTTCTCCGCCGCCGGAGAGTTGGTCGCCAGCCGGGTTCCATGAAAAAATACAATCCGGTAAAAAGAAAATTAAGATTGACCTTGCTAATCTTACTGCTAACGAGGCTGTCAAAACCGTCAGATTTTATTTTCTATGGCTGATGCTCTTTATCAATGTTACCTGCGGCATAGCCGTTATCTCTGTCGCCTCGCCAATGGCGCAAGAGATCGTAAAAATGACGCCTATGGCTGCCGCTGCGATGGTCGGCTTGATGGGTCTTTTTAATGGTCTGGGCAGAATAGGGTGGTCTTCTGTTTCTGATCACCTTGGAAGACCGGCCGTATGGGTGACTTTCTTTGTGATACAGATAGCTGCGTTTATGTTCCTGCCAACCATAACAGAAGCTATTCTGTTTCAGGTAGTAATATTCCTGATACTAACCTGTTACGGCGGCGGTTTCGCCTCTGTTCCTGCATATATCAGTGATGTGTTTGGCACTAAACAGGTTTCCGCCATTCACGGTTATATCCTTACAGCCTGGTCAGCCGCTGGTCTCGCAGGACCAATGTTCGCGTCATGGGTGCGTGAGACTACCAACAGCTATTCCGGCACATTGCGAATTTTCGCGGGTCTTTTCGGGGTTGCACTTATTATTTCTTTGCTTATGATAGCGGATATGAAAAGGCTTAGAAAGAAAAACATAATGGTCGAACAGCCAGAAGCTGTCACGGCATAGCAAGGATTGTTTGATGAAATGAAAAAGCCCGATTTAAATCGGGCTTTTTTTATTTTAAACCGTGAATTGGAAAAACTAATTTTTTTATCCGCTCGATAGTTTTATCTACCGCTGCGTCAACTTCATGTTTTTGTTCGGCTGTAACAGGAAGTTTCCGATCCTTCAATCCAGCCTGCCAGTCCGTTGTCTCCAGCATCACACCCCCAAGCCCAAGATGCATATCATGTAAACTGTCTTCTTCAATAAGTACGCTCCATGCGTAGGCCCATGCTCGAACCGTGTTTTCGATATTGTATCCGCCGCCGCCGGTCATTAGTATCGGCTTACCCAGATCAAGCAGTATCTTAATAACTTTCGCATAAACATTATTGGTTAGCCGCAGATGCGCCAAAGGATCGCCGGCAAGCGTATCGGCGCCAAGTTCGAACACAACAGCATCGGGGGCGAACGCCTTATAAAGCGGCGGCACGATTTCTTTGAAAGCGTGCATAAAAGCCTCGTCGAATGTCCCGTGTATAAGCGGAACATTAATACTGTAGCCTTTGCCCTCTCCGGTCCCAATCTCATTTTCAAAACCAGTACCGGGAAAAAGCGTTCGTCCGTCCTCGTGAAAAGAGATTGTCATCACGTCATTACGGCCATAAAAGGCATTTTGCACTCCGTCACCATGGTGAACGTCGATATCAAGATAAAGCACTCTCTTGCCCGCTTCGGCCAAAACCATACACCCCAGCGCAACATCGTTCATATAGCAAAAACCAGCCGCCTTCTCCGGTCCTGCGTGATGAAGTCCGCCCGATGGATTGAAAACCCTGTCCGCAGAACCGTCGATAATTAACTTCGCCCCCGTTATTGTTGCTCCGCAAGCCCACGATGAATAGTTATAAACATCTGCGAACACAGGACAATCCGGCCCGCCGATACCCATTCCAAGAGCTTCTACATTTAATTCGCCATTCGATGCTGCTTTCAGTGCCTTCAAATACCGCGCTGTATGAAATTTTCTCAGGGTATCATATTCTGCCATCTGTGGTGCGACTATTCTGATACCTTTGCCGCCAAGCAGTCCCATCGAATTGAGTATTTTCTTTACCCTATTCGCTCGGCTGGTATTGAAAGGGGATTCAGCAGGGTACTTGAACTCGTCGAGTTCCCTGCAATGTATAAATGCGGCTTTGCGATCTGTCAAAAAATACGCCTCCTATGCAAGATCATAATTGATGCTGTATGCGTCACCGTCAAACTCTGTATTCACCTTATACCCGGAATTATGGAACACCGCCAGCATAGCCTTATTCTGCGGAAGAACCTTGGCGAAGAATTTTTTAACCCCTCGCTGCTTGGCTATTTTGGTAATATAATCCAACAGCAATGTACCCATTCCCTTTTGCTGCCATTCATCTTGAACAATAAACGCGACTTCAGCAGCCTGTATTTTTGGGTCGAGGAAATACTGAGCTATTGCTACTACCTCTTCACCTGAAACACCAGGAACCACCCCAACTATCGAGACATCAGTTCGGTAGTCTATATTTGCTATCTGCTGAACATCCTTATGTGGAAAACGCATCGTCTGGGTCATATAACGGGTGCGTATAGATTCATCGCTAAGCGAATACAGCATTTCCGAAAGAGCCGTTTCGTCGGTTGGTTTGATCGGTCTGAAAAATATCTGCGTTCCGTCACGCAGAGTCTCATATTTTTCCAGTTCTTCTGGATAACCGATCTGATCCCAGGCTAGTTCGATCTGATCCTGATAGATATATTTTTGTGTTTTGGCTGCTTGGATTAGTTTTTTGCGAAACTTGGGGTGTGCGATATTTATCAGATCCATTACCCGCTCTCTGATGCTTTTGCCGTGAAGATATGCGATACCGTATTCTGTTACCACATAATGAACATCGCCTCTTGTAGTTACCACACCTGCGCCTTCGGTCAGATGTGGCACTATCCTGCTGACCTCGCCGTTTTTTGCGGTGGAAGGCATCGCGATGATCGCCTTTCCATTTCTGCTTCTTGCGCAGCCGCGAATGAAATCGATTTGTCCCCCGATACCGCTATAGAATTGATAGCCTAACGAATCCGCGCAAACCTGTCCGGTAAGATCGATCTCCAGCCCGACATTTATACCTACCATTTTCTCGTGCTGGCTTATTATATGAGGGTCGTTGACATATTCGGTTGAATAAAATTCAAAAAACGGATTGTTATCAATATAATCATAAAGCTTTTTTGACCCCATGCAGAAACTCGCTACTACCTTGCCGCGATTAAGGGTCTTTTTAGAACAATTGATCACACCGCATTCGATCAGATCTATTATCCAGTCGCTGAACATCTCGGTATGAACGCCAAGGTCTTTTTTATCCGTCAGGAACTCGGCGAGCGCCTGCGGAATATTACCTATTCCGCACTCGATAGTGCTGCCGTCTTCGACCAGCCTTGCCACATTCTGTCCGATTTGCCGCAAAATTTCATCCGGTTCCGGTATGGGTATCTCGATGATAGCCTCATCACACGGAACAAGCTTATCGATTTTGTTAATATGTATAAAACTGTCGCCGAATGTCCGCGGCATATTGCTGTTGACCTGCGCTATCACATAACGCGCATTCGATACTGCCGCTTTTACGATATCCACGGAAACGCCAAGACTGCACAGTCCGTTTGCATCCGGCGGTGTGATGCTTATGATCGCCGCATCGATAGGTATCCTGCCAGATTCAAATTCCTCTGGTATTTCGGAAAGGAATATCGGCGTGTAATCCCCGATTCCGATACGAAGAGCTTCCCTTACATTCTCCGCTACAAAAAAACTGTTCATCTTGAATTTGTCACGGTATTGCGGCTCGATGTAAGGCGCTTTGCCCATCGTCAGAAGATGAACAATATGCACATCATAAAGATGAGCCGAATGTTTGACCAACTCATCCACAAGATGCTGAGGCTGGGCGCAGCCGGTACCGATGAAAACACTGTTTCCAGGACGGATTAGCTTTAAGGCCTTCTCTGCGGTTTCAATCTTGTCTTTATATTGTTCTTTCCAGTCGAAATTTTTGGTGATCATTTTGAACCTTCTTCCACGCTCATTCTTGCGTCAACTGCAATTGGTGTTATTCCTGCCCGGCCTACAACGTAAGGATTGATATCCATTTCTTTTATCTGGGGAAATTCTGTTACAAGCTGGCTAAGCCGCTGCAAACCTTCCGCTATTGCGTCGATATCAACCCCTTCTTCACCTCTGACCCCTTCCAGCATTCGATATGTTCTTGTGTTTTTTAGCATCTGCCTGGCCTCATCGGTGGTAAGCGGCGCCAGATAGAACGAAACATCCTTTAATACTTCAACCATTGTTCCGCCCATACCGAACATCATCAACGGCCCGAACTGCGGATCGCGGTTCATACCAAGTATCACCTCTTTGCCGCCTTTGCACATCTCCTGTACAAGAACTCCTAAAATGTGAGCGTTGGGAATTTTTTTAGGTATGCGATACATCATCAGGTCGAATGCGTCCTTTACCTCCGCTGCGCTTTTCAGGCCGACCTTTACTCCGCCAACATCAGACTTATGTATAATATCCGGCGACCAGATTTTCAGCACTACGGGATACCCAAGCGTTTCGGCGATATTAGCCGCCTGATCGGCGGTAGTGGCAATAGAGCCTTTCGGAGTCTTAAACCCATAAGCCTCGAGTATTTCCTTGGCTTCCATTTCGCCAACTTCACGAATTCCCTGACGCAGGTGCTTCTCAATTATCGTTTCTACTTTTCTGCGGTTGACGCCGAAAAGCTTGACCACGCGTTTCGGTCTGTTTTTCCACCTCACATAATTGTTCATTACTCTCAGCGTATCCACAGCGTTTTCCGGTGAATCGTATTGTGGTATATTATTTACTCGCAATAACTTGAGAGCGTCGCTTACTTTTGCCGCACCGAGGAAGCAGGCAAATATTGGCTTGCTGTTTTTCTTTTTGGCTATTTTTATCAGAGCCTCTGCTGTTTCAAGGCTCTGTGTCATCGCCTGCGGAGTCAGCAGAACTACAATAGCGTCAACATTCTCATCATCAAGAACCGTATCGATTGCGAATTCATATCTGTCTGCCAATGCGTCACCGAGAATGTCAATCGGATTGTATAAATTTGCAGCCGCTGGCAATTGTTCTGCCAGTTTTGCGATTGTTTCCTTGCTTGGCTTCGCAAAAGTCAACCCTTGTCGTTCTATTGCGTCTGCCGTCATAATCCCGGGCCCGCCCGCATTTGTTATCACGGCAACCCTCGCACCGTTTGGCATCGGCGAACAGGCGAAAGCTTGTGCGTAATCGAACTGTTGCTTGATGGAATTGCACCTGATTATCCCCGACCTTGCAAACACCGCTTCATAAGCCGTCTCGCCGCCTGCCAGACTGCCTGTATGTGATGAAGCCGCCTTTGCGCCAGCCGCTGTGCCGCCCGCTTTGATAAGAACTATCGGCTTGTGGTGAGTTATTCTTTCTGCAGCTCGTACAAATGCGTCACCGTTGCCTATGCTCTCAAGGTAGCCCGCTATAACCTTTGTTTCAGGGTCTTCGTCAAGCGATTCTATCACGTCAAGTTCATCTACGTCGGCCTTGTTGCCGATACTTACAAGCTTGCTGAATCCGATGTGGTTTGTATTGGCCATATCAAGAATCGACGCCAAAAGCGCTCCAGACTGTGAAATATAACCGATACCGCCGGAATCCGGCAGGTCTCCTCCGAAACTGGCGTTCAGTTTACTTCCGGGAGCTACAATGCCAAGGCAGTTCGGCCCGATCACCCGGATCCCATACCGGCGAGCGATTTTGGCCAGCTCCTTTTCCAGTTCTGCACCGGCTTTGCCGATTTCTTTGAATCCCGCTGTGATTACGATTACCGCCTTGGTACCCAGTTTACCGCATTCTTCCAGCGTAGAAATAACGAATTTGGCGGGTATCACAATAACCGCAAGGTCAGGTACTTCACCTATCTCGGTCAGACTCTTATAACACTTAATACCTTCCACTTCTTCGGTTTTGGGGTTGACACCGAATATTTTGCCCTTATACCCGCCGTCAATAATATTCTTTAATATCTCATGGCCGACTTTCCCCGGCTGGCGCGATGTGCCTATGATTGCCACCGATTTGGGCTCGAAGAACTTTTCAAGACTCATAGCTGTTTATTCCTACAATAACAAAAAATTAAGCAAATTATCTTTCTATTCTTTTGACTCATTATTGTAAAGGTTTTTGCCCTTAATGTGTTTTTAAAATAGAAACATTGGCGATTAAAAATCAAAAAAGAACATTTATCTTAAAAAGTTCATCTTAAAGCCTTTTTCGCTCGTTTAACCCCTTCAAGTATCCTTTTAGCAACGAATTCATTGCCGGCTTTATTCGGGTGGTTCGTATCGTCCCAGTAGGGAAAAGTCATATTCGGCTTGATATCAATCTGCATATTCGGAACATACTCGCAATCGTACCGTTTGCAGACATCCTTTTCCATCTGTGCTATTGCTGTTCCCAAATCATATCTATCCGAACCAAACTCAACATTTTTTTCTCTTTTGTAATCCCTCCCTCCAAAACAGCTTGCGATTACTACTTTGATTCCAGCTTTGCTTGCCTGATGCACCATATCTTCAAGGTCGGCTTGTAGTTCTTCGATATGTCGCTTCTTCTGCCAGAAATCATTCGCCCCCAACTCTATCACCACAATATCAGGCCGCAGTTCCAGGACATCTTTTTCAAATCTTTTTCGCCCACCCTCAAGCGTATCGCCTCCGATTCCTTTATTAATTATTGTATCCGCCGGTAAAAATTTTACCAACCAGTCTGTGTATCTTCCACCCTCACCGCCGCAAGTGGTTAACGAATCACCGATACACACGATTGTCACCGGCTCTTGCTGTTTGGAGCAACCCTCGCCGATAATCAACATTGCTGTAACTGCCAAAAATAAACAAATGTATCTTGTTTTCATACTTTCTCGTCTTTTTGGCCCTTGTTGATATTTCTATCCACCCGGCACAGAATAGTAAATTCCGGTAATTCTGCATCCAGCACAATAATTTGCGGATTATTGGCAAATTCAATCCGCTTCCCATCATCCCTTACCATCGGCTCCGGCAGGGCGATTTGGCTTATTTTACCATCCGGCCTCAGCACTTCAAGCCGCTCGCCAGCTATTATTTTGTTTCGCACCATTAACTTCGATTTACCTTTGCCGCTGTCAATCACATTGCCGACAAACCTTGAACTTGCCCTGCTGATGCTCTTTCCAACCGAATAATCATCCGGCGTGATACTGCCCTTCATAAAGCCCTCGCTGTACCCACGATTTGGCACTCTGCCCAATAGATCCAATGCCCTTTCCCGCGAAAACTCGACCCCATCCAGCACCTGCCGATAGAAACTGACCACAGCCGCGATATAATGTATCGACTTCATCCGCCCCTCGATCTTTATTGAGCTTACCCCCGCTTCCCGCAATCTCTTAACATATTCAAAAAGTGCAAGATCCTTGCTGTTAAATAAATACAATCCTCGCTCATCCTCGAATACCGGCATATATTCACCTTCCCGCTTCTCCTCGACCACAGCATACTTCCACCGGCACGGATGTTTGCACTCCCCCCGATTTGCCCGAAAGCCGGTCATATAATCGCTCATCGCGCACCTGCCAGAATACGAAAAACAAACCGAGCCGTGAATAAATACCTCCGTCTCGATTTTACCAGCTGTTTCCCGCTGGATTTCTTTTATCTGCTCAAAACTAAGCTCCCGCGCCAGATTCACCCGCTTCGCCCTAAGCCGGCTGTATGCCAGACAAGCCTGCCAGCTCGTTGTATTTGCCTGCGTACTTATATGAATATCCGTTTTTATCCCCGCCTCTTTGATAGCCGACAAAACCCCCATATCCGCAACAATAAACCCATCCGCAGCCGCATCAAGTTCTTTTGCTAAACGGATTAGTTTCTCGTATTCATCACTGAATGGATATATATTTAGCGTAACGTAGCCCTTTTTATCTTTTTCGTGAAGATATGTTAGCCCTTCTCGCGCCTCATCCAGCGTGAAATTGCCAGCGAAACTCCGCAGCGACCCGAACTCACAGCCGAAATATACCGAATCCGCTCCGTATGCAATCGCGTAACGCAATTTCTCAATATTCCCAGCCGGTGCAAGCAATTCCATTGATATTTAATCCCTTTTACTTTTGTTTTTTAATTTTCTTTGGAAAAGAAGTTGAAGCATTTCGGTTTTTAAGGTTCGCGTTACAATAATATAAACACCGGCAGATACAAAGACAGCCGTCAGCAGGCGCACGGTATCAAGAGCCGTAGTTTGGGTAAGGTTTCTAAACAGGTAAATTGTCATTGTGCCGGCTGCATACATTATCGCAGTGGCGATGGCGCTTTTGACAAGTGTTAAACTGAAATTTTTGGCAATACCTGCTCCGAATCGTTTTCGCAGCGACCAGCCGAGTACCGCAACCTGCACATAAGAACATATCGCGGTTGACAGGGCAAGTCCCGCTATGCCAAGCGGCCAGATAAGAACAAGGTTCAATATCACATTCAGTAGGACAGCGGCTATCGTGCTTCGCATCGGCGTTTTGGAATCCTGCACCGCGTAAAATGCGCGGGTAACTATCTGCTGCATAAAAAAGCCCGCTAGTCCTACCGAATAGAACGCCAGCGTCTTAGCCGCCAAAATAGTATTTTCGCCAGTGAACTGGCCGTGTTGGTATATAACTGAGGTAAGCAGCTTTTGCACCAGTATAAGTCCGGCGGTCGCCGGCAGGGCGATAAAAATCGCCCCGCGAAGTCCGCGGCTGATTGTTGTTACCAATTCGCTAAAATCTTTCTTCGCGGCGTTTGCGCTCATCACTGGAAATATGGCGGTGGCAAGCGATATACCCAACACTCCCAGCGGAAATTGATACAGTCGCTGCGAATAATAAAGCAGTGACACCGCACCATCCCAGACCGGATATTTTATTTGATGACCGAATGATACAAAAAATTCTCCCTTTTCCATCGAACCAGAAAGCAATTTGGCAATTATGATATCTGCCATGGTGTTTAGCTGCGTTACCGTAAGGCCCAATACCATCGGCATCATCAGGATGAAAATTTTGCGAAACGCCGCGTCTTTTACATCGAGGCATGGCCGTACGCCGATACCCATTCGATGCAGCGGCCACATCTGCATAAATAACTGAACCAGACCGGCGGCCAGTACCGCCACGGCTGTTGCGAAGACCTGCTGATGCGGTGGCATCTTGAAAACCCAGCGGCTTATGGACAATGTTGCGATGATGAAAATATTGAGAACCGTCGGAGCCCATGAAGGAGCCGCAAAGTGCCCGTGGGTATTGAGTATGCCAGCAAGTATTGCCGTTACACAAATAGAAATCATAAACGGCAGCATTATTCCGCTAAGCTCCAGCTTTAGCTTTGTTTCTTCAAATGCGCTGAAATAATGCCATGCCCAAATCAATACTTCGCCAACGATAACCACCGCTGTAAGCAGCAAGAATATTACCGTCACCACAGTACAAGCCAGTCGATATGCCTTGTCTTTGTCGCTGTGTAATTGCTCGCTATAGATAGGGATAAATGATGATGATGCCGCACCCTCGCCGAACAGCCGCCGCGAAAGATTCGGTATCATAAACGCGATGACCCAGCCGTCCATCAATGGCCCGGCACCGAGGAAGAACGCGAAACTCATATCGCGCACCATCCCGAACACGCGGCTTATCACCGTTAGGATCGCTATCTGTTTAAAACCTTTGAACATATTGTCCTGCTTTTCCTAAACAGCCTGATACTTAAACGAGCTTCTCGATGCGCTGAAAGGGCGGCATCTGCCGATGTTATTCAATAAGCCCACACCGAGCATACTCACCACAAGACTCGATCCGCCGTAGCTCATGAACGGCAGCGTCAGGCCGGTTATCGGCATAACACCAACCGTCATTCCGACATTTATCAGCACCTCAACTGCGAACATCGCCGTTATTCCAATCGCGATCAGCCGCCCAAACGGATCGCTATTGACCAAAGATATTTCTATTCCGCACGCGACTAGCACCGCATAAAGTCCGAGTACTCCCAAACAGCCCCAAAATCCCCACTGGTGCCCGAATACCGAAAAAATAAAATCCGTCTGCCGAAAGGGCAAAAAGTCATATTTTATAAATGGTCCCTGCCGAAAGCCGTATCCGCCTGCGCCGCCGGAGGCAATTGCGTACTTGCTTCTTATTAATTGAAAACCAGAACCGCTCTTCCAGTCGTTTTCTTTGAAATGGGGCTTATCCACCAGCAATTTTGAGAGCCACTGGTTTTCTTCAGTCCATTGCCGTACTTTTGAACTTTGCAAAATCAGCGAGCTTAACCGCAGCCGCTGATACCCCTGCAACTTTGTCCACATCAAAGGGCTTACCAGTATTGCCAATAGAATTATTATCAGCAGGTGTTTTACCCTTGCACCGGCTACAAACAGCATTGAGAACAATATCGGCATTGTCAGCATTACAGTGCCGAGGTCTGGTTCGAGCAGTATCATCATCATCGGAAAAAGCGTCAGCACGAACGGTCCGACAAGGCTCTTGAAATTACGGCAGTTACTTCTGTACCGCAGATACCACGCCAGTGCGACGATATAGCTTATTTTAAAAAATTCCGACGGCTGAATGCTTATTCCGGCTGGCAGGCGTATCCAGCGGTGTGTTCCGTTTATTTCAGGTATGAAGGACACTGAAATGGCGTACCGCCCGATAAGAAGCACGACAAGCATTACCAGCACCGCCCCGAAAGCCCAGTAGCTTAGCGTCCCCAGCCGGCGGTAACTGAAAATATTTACCGCGATAAAAGCGGCGAATCCCGCCCCCGCATACACAAGCTGTTTTTTCCATACATTTGCAAGGTCGTTAGCCGGAGAATTTGCAGAGCCATCACCAACCGGATGCCCCACAGAATAAATGGTTATCAGTCCGACGATGATCAGCCCAGCTGTTGCTGCAAGCATCAGTATCCGTACTGCAACAAGCCGTCCCTGTAAAAAATTGAACATAGGTAAATAGTAAATAGTCTATAACCGCCAGTCAATCCAGAAATGTATATGGCAACTATTCCTTGAAGCCGGCTTGAATTACGCCCGGAGGGGTTCGAACCCCCAACCTTCGGTTCCGTAGACCGACGCTCTATCCAATTGAGCTACGGGCGCAAATATCTAATTTATAACATTTTACAAACGCGACACGTTCCTAAAACGCATTCGACAAATTCCCGCTAACTCTACATAAAACTGGGCGGTATTGCAAGAAAATTGAGGCAAGCTCTGCTATTTTGGAACGGATTAAGAATCAGTCACTTCAAAGATAAGCGACAAAGAAAGCATTCCGGTGCATATCGGGACAAAATTAAGGTCAACTACTCCCACCTCAAGGAGGCAGAACTGACAATGGCGACAATGAGAAAAAAGAGAATGTAAAAAAACTTGACCGGTAAAGTAAAAATAGTGTATATTTTATATAAGACTGACTGGTCAGTCATATAAGTATAAAAGGTAAACGGTAAAGGGTAAAAGTGGTTGCTTATTTGTTGTTAAGTCTTTATTTTATAGCTCTTTATGTGATTTTTTTTGGAATGGTTAAATGGATATAAAAGAAGAAACAGGCGGTCTTGCGCAGCGAAGGAGGTTGGGGATACTCGATTCTGCCAAGCGGATATTCGCGGAACAGGGGTATCGGCGGACAAAGGTCGAGGATATTTCCAACGACCTAAGTGTAGGTAAAGGAACGCTTTACAGGTATTTTCCAGATAAAAAGGGCTTGTTCCTCAGTGTTTTTGAGTATGGGATGGAGCAATTGTGCGCGGCGATATTCAGCAAGGTTGACTCAATGGAAAGCCCGCCGGAAAAGATAAAAGCAGCGGTGAGGACATATTTTGAGTTTTTCGAGGACAACCCGCAATTTATCGAAATTATGATGCAGGTTAGAAGCGAATTCAGGAGTGAGTTTCGGCAGATACATCTGGAACTGTACGGTAAGTATATCGGGCGCAGCCAAACGAATCTGCGAAACGGTATGGCCAACGGGCAGTTCCGCGAGATGAATGTTGAGCAGACCGCTGATGTGATAAGCGCGCTATTGCAGGGAGTGCTGCAAAACTTCTATCTATCGGAATTTGAGACCAGCAATGAAAACGGCGGCATGGCTAAGCGGGCCGATAAACGGCTGACCGACTATGTTGAACCCGTTACGTGTCTTGTTTTGGAAGGGCTGCTGAGGCGGTAATTATGAAAAATTTTGCCATTGTTATTTCGTGTATTTTTTTTATTTGCGGCTGTGCGGTCGGGCCGAATTATAAATCGCCTACGATGGAAATGCCGCAGGAGTGGCCTGCGCAATCAAGCGAATCTATTTCATTTACATCCGATCCCAATGTGCAGGGTTGGTGGAAGATGTTGGAAGACGGCGACCTTAATAATTTGATTGAACAGGCTCTCGAAAATAATCGTGATATCAAAGCGGCTATCTATCGCGTCGAGGCGTCGAGAGCATCGCTGGATTTCACCAGCGGGCGATATTTTCCTAACGTAGATGCGACGGCTGATTATACCCGAACATTGCCAAGCAGCAACGGAGCGATACAGTTTCCAACCGCATCGCAGCCGGTAAATATTTACTCGGCTGGATTCGATTTTCTTTGGGAGATAGACCTGTTTGGCAAAATCAAACGCTCTGTCGAATCGACCAAGGCATCGTATCAGGCTTCCATCGAGGATTATCGCGACGTTATGGTAACACTGCTTGCCGAAGTCTGCCGCAATTATATCGATCTTCGCACGACTCAGGCTCGCATAGCCTACGCGATTGATAATATCGAGATACAGCGAAAAACGTTCGAATTGACGCAAAGCCGCTACAAGGCAGAAATCGTCAGCGAACTGGATGTTCGGCAGGCTGAGCTTAATTTGGCAAATACCGAGTCCGAGGTACCAACTCTTCGCGTTTCGGAGGCGGCGTCGTTAAACCGTCTTGCGGTATTGCTTGGCGAACTGCCCGGCTCGCTGAAAGAGGAAATCAGCGACTACAAGCAGCCGCTTTCCATAAAAGAAAATATAACTATCGGCTTGCCTATGGATATGTTAAGGATGCGGCCAGATATTCGCAGGGCTGAACGGCAGCTCGCAGCGCAGACAGCACAGATCGGCATCGCAAAAGCCGACTTGTATCCATCGCTTCAGCTTTCCGGTGTGTGGCAGGTCCAGTCCAGACAATTCAGCGGGCTTGGGAATATTAACAATAAGACGTATTCTTTCGGCCCTGGTTTTCAGTGGAATCTTTTCGATGGAAACAGGATAAGGAACATGATAAAGATCGAAGAGGCGACAACCAGTGAACTGCTGGTCAACTGGGAAAATACGGTATTGTCCGCTGCGGAAAATGTCGAGAACGCGATAGTTTCATATACGCAGGAATTGCAGCGGATGGATTCATTGGATAATTCAGTGACGGCTTCGCTGCGGTCGGTGGAACTTGTTGAGAGTTTGTATAAAAACGGTCTTACTGATTTTCAAAATGTCCTCGATACGCAACGGTCATTATTTGTTCAGCAAGATAAGCTGGCGTCAAGCAGGGGGGTAGCTTTGCAGGCTTTTGTGCGAATCTATAAGGGTTTTGGTGCCGGCTGGCAGTTAAGTGCCACGGAAACTTCTTCGCAAAAAACAGAGGTCGACGACAAGTGAAAACTTCACAGATAATAAATATAGCATTGAAAGGATTGGTTTAGATTTTATGAATAGAAAGCGTATCTATCATTTTCTCATTATCATTATCGCAATAATCATAATCGTTTTGTTATGGCGCAAATTCTCTTCTAAAAAACCGCAAGCGGGAATGATGGCTCCGGTTGTAATAGTCAGTGTGCCAAAAATTCAAGATGTGGAAGATTATTACGAGTTCACAGGAAATACCGCGGCGGTCGAACAAGTTGATATTAAAGCTCGCGTCGAAGGCGTTTTGGATAAAATTGATTTTACCGATGGCTCCGATATCAACGAAGGCGATCTTTTGTTCACGATACAGCCTGATAAGTTTGAGGCTAAACGCGATCAGGCAAAGGCACAGCTATTGTCAAGTCAGGCGGAACTTGCCCGTGCGCAGCTTGATTATGAACGAGTCGAAGAGGCGCTGCGAACGAACGCGGTAAGCAAGCAGGATGTAAGTACCAAAAAATCTCAGCGAGATCAGGCTCAGGCAGCGGTTATGTCTGCTGCCGCAAATCTGAGATCAGCCGAGCTTGATCTGGATTATACCCGTGTCACCAGCCCAATCGCAGGCAGGGTAAGCAGGCGGTTTGTAGATATCGGCAACCTTGTCGGAGCAGGGGAACAGACGCTGCTTGCCACGGTGGTTAGGATGCATCCGATGTACGTTTATTTCAATGCAAGTGAAGATACTCTTCAGCAGTACTTTCTTGCGCACAGGCCTGACAGCAGTGCGGGTAATTCAAAGTTCTATGTCGGCCTTCCATCACAAGACGATTATCCTTACGAAGGCGTTCTTGATTATATCGACAATACCGTTGACCAATCCACAGGCACCATAGTCATTCGCGGCGAAATACCCAACTCGCAAAATCAGTTGCTTCCGGGAATGTTTGTACGTATTCGTGTTCCGACGGGTATAAAAAAAGACGCAGTGCTTATCGAGGAGCGAGCCGTGAATTCCGATATCGGCGGCAAATTTGTTCTGCTTGTTGATCCCAATAATACAGTGCAGAAAAATTATGTCCAACTTGGTAAAAATGTTGGTGATATGCGGGTTGTTGAATCGGGCATAACCGGCGGCCAGACGTACATCGTCAGCGGTTTGGGTGGATTTACTTTCGCCAGACCCGGCACTCCGGTTACTCCAAAGACTGAAGAAGAAATGAAGGCAATGCCTTCGCCAATGAAAGGCAGCAATGCCGCAACACATTAAACACCGCTACGGCATCGAGGAGATATGATATATGTTAAGTGAATTTTTTATAAATCGTCCTATATTCGCAAGCGTAATTTCGATCGTTATCGTGCTTATCGGCTTGATAAGTATCCCGCCTTTGCCAGTTGAAAAAACGCCGGACATCACACCTCCCACCGTTGTCATCCAGGCTGTCTATCCCGGCGCCAATGCCCAGGTCGTAGCCGATACCGTGACAACCCAATTGGAAGAAGCTATCAATGGCGTTGACAACATGCTGTATATGTCATCCAGCAGCACTAACAACGGAGCTTCACAAGTGACCGTGACATTTAAGGTTGGCACGGATGTTGATATCGCCTCTGTTCTTGTTCAAAACCGCGTCGCCGCTATTCAGGCCAAACTTCCTGAAGAGGTTACTCGACAGGGCGTTACTGTGCAAAAACAGTCATCTAACATTACCATGGTCGTAAGTTTGTTGTCACCCGATGGACGCTATGACTCAACATTTCTTAGTAATTACATTAATTTGCGAATGAAGGATACCCTTTCGCGTGTCCCCGGCGTCGGCAATATCATGGTCTTCGGCTCGAAAGATTTCGCGATGCGTTTGTGGCTGGACCCTGATAAACTTAAAGCTCGGAGTCTGACGACAGACGATGTCCTTGCCGCTGTGCGAGCACAGAATATTCAGGTCGCAGCCGGCCAGATCGGTTCCGCTCCGGCTCCGAAGGATCAGCAGTTTCAATATACCGTTCAGACTCTCGGCAGATTGAGCAGTGCGGATGAATTTAAAAATATCATATTAAAATCATTTCCCGACGGGCGCATACTAAGGCTTAAAGACGTCGCTCGCGTCGAACTTGGCACCGAGGCGTACTATTGGAACGTAAAGCTTAACGGCAAACCTTCGGTGGCGATGGGTGTTTTTCAAACCCCCGGCTCAAATGCGCTGACGGTGGTTACAGGCGTAAAAAAAGCCCTCGACGAACTTGCGAAGAATTTTCCGCAGGGAGTCGAATATCATATACCTTACAACCCAACTACTTTTATCAGTGAATCGATCAAAGAGGTGGTGATCACTCTGGCTTTCACATTTTTTCTGGTTGTGCTGGTGGTGTATATCTTCCTCGAAGACTGGCGGGCCACGCTCATACCAGCGGTTGTCATCCCTGTCTCGCTGATCGGAACTTTTGCGGTACTGCTTGCTCTTGGAATGTCCGTCAATACCCTCACCATGTTCGGCCTTGTCCTTGTCATCGGCATTGTGGTCGATGACGCAATTCTTGTGGTTGAAAACATAAGCCGAATTATCGAAGAGGAAAAGCTCCCTGCCAAGGAAGCCGCGGTAAAAGCAATGCACCAAATTATTGGGCCAATTATAGCTACAACTCTGGTACTCTTATCCGTATTTATCCCTACTGTGGTTATGGGCGGAGTCACAGGAAAACTATACCAGCAATTTGGCATAACCATTTCCGTCGCAACGGTGTTTTCGTCAATTTGCGCCCTGACGCTAAGTCCCGCATTGTGCGCACTGCTTCTTCGTCCTCGAAGTGACAACCAGAAAACTTTTGCCGCTATGTTTGACCGCTTTATGAAACGAACCGCTGGCAAATATACCAACGTGGTTTCTATCATAATCAGAAAAACTGTCATTGTAATGCTTTTATTCGCTGTAATAGTTATAGCTTCATTGCTTGGTCTCAAATCTTTGCCGACAGGATTTATTCCGGATGAAGATGAAGGGACGATTTTCATCAATGCCCGACTCGCCGATGGAGCTACAATTGAAAGAACCGGTCAGGTAATGGACGAAGTTGGAAATATCCTAAAAAATACCCCTGGAGTTAAGGATTATGTCAGTGTGGCAGGGTTTTCATTGCTTGATAGCGGAATCGTTTCCAATGGCGCTGTCTGCTTTGTAAACCTTCAACCGTGGTCGCAGCGCAAAGCCAAATCTTTGCATGTTCCTCAACTCCTTGGAAGATTGCAAATGCAGTTCTTCGGTATACCGGACGCCTTTATTCTTGCCTTTGCTCCGCCCGCCATTCATGGTCTGGGCAGAAGCGGCGGTTTTGAATTGCAGGTTCAGGATCGCGGCGGCGCAGAACTGGGAACTCTCGAAACAGCTTCGAACAATTTACTTTTCCGTGCAAGCTCCGACCCTGTCGTTACGCGTCTTAACAGTACTTTCCGTGCAAATGTCCCGCAGTTGTATATCGATATAGACAGGGTCAAAGCCATGAGCCTTGGTGTTCCCTTGAGAACTATTTTCGATACTCTGCAAACCTGCCTTAGCAGTTCATACGTAAACGATTTCACTATTTTTGGCCGTACGTTCAAGGTTATCGCACAGGCGGATGAAAACTTCCGCAGTACTGCCGACGACATCGGGCGTTTGGAAGTGCGAAATAACCAGGGCCAGATGCTGCCGCTGCGAACTGTGTTGTCGGTTCGAGATATTGTGGGCCCTCAGATCGTGACACACTATAATCTTTATCCTTCGACCACGATTACAGGCACTGCTCAGCCGGGTTTCAGTTCAGGACAGGCCATCAAAGAAATGCAGAAATTGTGCAAGGAGACTTTTCCCGATGGTATCGGCTACGAGTGGTCGGGATTGAGCTACCAGGAGATACAGGCCGGTAACAAGGCGTCCAAAATATTTCTCCTCGCCGCCATTTTCGCGTATTTCTTCCTTGCCGCCCAGTATGAAAGCTGGTCTATCCCTCTGGCAATTGTTTTTGCCGTCCCGCTGG
>JAQURJ010000036.1 GCA_028715705.1 Phycisphaerae bacterium
ATGAACTGAAACGCCTGCTCAAGAAGCAGCACCGCAACAAACGCAAGATCGCCACTTTGCTCGAAGAATGAAGCCTTCGCACAAGCCGCATTCAGCCGGCTAAGACCAAGCTGCGTGGTATCTGCGAAAAAATGCACAATCTTGAACGTGCGATTACTGAAGGCCCCAATCGTGAGTATGCTGTCGAAGACATTGAATCAATGAAACAGGAACTTGAAGGATTGCAGGATATTGTTCTTGAAATGCCAAAACAGCTTGACAAGCGTCTGCGCAGTATTGAGAGAGTATTCGGTCAGTACGAAGAGACAAAGCGAATGCTGTCCAGCGCGAATCTGCGGCTGGTGGTTTCGATCGCTAAAAAATATCGCAATCGCGGGCTTAGCTTCCTTGATATTATCCAGGAAGGGAATACTGGCCTGATGCGAGCCGTCGATAAATACGAATATCGCCGCGGATATAAATTCAGCACTTACGCTACATGGTGGATTCGTCAGGCTATAACCCGCGCAATTGCCGACCATGCCCGAACCATTCGTATTCCGGTACACATGATAGAAACTATGAGCCGCATACGCACAGCAAGCAAGAACCTCCTGCAGGAGCTTGGCCGCGAACCTACAATTGAAGAGATCGCGACGGAAGCGAAGATGAGCATCGAAGAGGCGAGACGCGTCCTGAAGATTTCAAAGCATCCCATCAGCCTCGATAGGCCCATCGGCGAGAGTGAGGATAGCTACTTCGGTGACTTTATCGAGGATAATGCAGTTGATTCTCCAATTGCCTCGGCTACGCAGGAAATGCTCAAGGATCGCATAGATTCAGTGCTGAAAACCTTGTCCTATCGCGAACGCGAGATAATTAAACTGCGATACGGTATCGGCGATGGATACACTTATACTTTGGAAGAGGTCGGCAGAATTTTCAAAGTTACCCGCGAACGTGTCCGTCAGGTTGAAGCTAAAGCCATAAGAAAGATGCAGCATCCTGTACGCGCAAGAAAACTTGAAGGATTCCTCGACTCCACTGCGCTGCGATCGAAATGACGTGAACTGCGCATTAATTTTTCAGACTTGGTATTATACCAATTCTATTTAATTTTTGTGCTTCGTAAATAAAGTCCCGAAGGGACGCAAGAATAATAGCCGGTGGTGTAAACAACCGGAATATAAATACTTAAGAACACCAAAGCCCTGAAAGGGCGAAAGATCCAAATCGCACTTATTAAGTCGATTTGGTATAATTTAGTGTATCACTTTATTGAGAGGGTACGTGATTATCCCTGAAGCTCCGGCGCGTTTCAATTGCGGAACCAAAGTTCTCTCCACGCTGTCGTCAAGGATCACCTCTACCGCGATATAGTCCGAGTCCGCCAGATTTGAGAGTGTGGGACTTTTTTCGGCAGGCAGTATATCCAGGACTTTCTGCAGATCGCTTTTTTTAATGTTCAGCTTTAGTCCTACTTTGTTGCGGGCGTCTATAGCCGCATTGAGTAAAATAGCGATATTCTCGATTTTTTCTTTTTTGAACTCGTCGGCCCAGGCCTTCTTATTGGCGATAAAGCGGGTTGTCGATACCACAACCGTATCGATCTCACGCAGGTTGTTTGAACGCAGGGATGAACCTGTTTCGGTCAATTCCACAATCGCGTCAACCAGACGTGCTTTAACTTCGGTTGCGCCCCAACTGAACTCAACTTTTGCGTTGATATTTTTTTCGCTTAGATATTTGCGGGTGGCGTTGACCAGCTCTGTGGCGATTATCTTGCCGCTGAGGTCTTTTGGTGTTTTAATATCCGATTCGTTTGGAACGGCCAGCACCCAGCGGGCGGGCTTGCTGGTAGCCTTGCTGTAGGCAAGCTCGCATATCTCGACCACATCGGAATCGTTTTCTTTGATCCAGTCGTAGCCGGTAATGCCAGCGTCGAGAACGCCGTCTTCGATGTACCGGCTCATTTCCTGGGCGCGGAGCATGATAAGCTGAATTTGGTCGTCGTTTATACGTGGAAAGTAGCTGCGTGAAGATTCCCCGATATGAAATCCGGCCTTGTTAAATAGTTCGATTGTTGCTTTCTGAAGACTCCCAGCCGGTATCCCGAATTTCAAAACTTGTTCTGACATGGGTCAGCGTATTCCTTTCTTACTTTTTTCTTTTTACTTTCGTTTTTTTTACGCTTTTCTTAACTTCTTTTTTCTTTGCCGCTGAGGGCGACCCTTTTAAGAATTTCTCAAAATCGCCTGATTCACAGCACCTCTTGAGCAGTACAAAAAACCAGTTAGCGTCCTTAGCCACTATAAGACGCGTCAAAAAACCATCAATATCTTTTTCATCGGATTCTGGATGTACAAATTCATTTTTTTTCAGAAAATCCAGCATCGTCTGATTTAACGGTATCGCGTGAGCGTTACAGGAAGTGAGCATGCAGAAATTGATGGCATAAGGAGAAAGTCCTTCTATCTTTTCCAATATTTGACGAGCGTTGCGTTTGCCGCCTTTTTTAAGTTCCTCAATTTCCAGGCAGTTGTATTTGTTGAAAATATAATTGAGCGTCCTGCCCAATGTCTCCGCGATATGGCGGGTAACGGGAGTATCGCTTCCGAGCATTTCGAGCCTTTCATCAGCCAGAGACACTCTCAGATCGGTTATGTCCACAAAAATCTTCTTAAGCCGCTCCATCGCATTTTGTGTTTCCTTATCTGTCGTCTGCTCACTGATAATCGCGCAAACGATGGCCTCGATAGGATCTTCAAACACTATCGGCGGTTCTTTTTTGTGCGTTTTTTTAAGTGCGGTGAAAAGTTTTTTGATTTTTTGACCGTATACCTTACTGTCTTTCATCTGCCGAACCTTTACTGAAAATCATCTTGCGGCTCATTTTCATCTACAATTTCTTTAGCCGCTTTTTCAATTATATTAAGAGTTTCAATGGTTTTCTTAAACTTTTCATCTATATGAAAATGCAATACCGGACAAAATTTGCTTGTCATGCTCTGTCTCAGCAGTGACTGTATTTTGCTTCGTGCATGTTCGATAGCGGTGAAAGTGAGCTTTTGGTCTTTCTCATCGCAGCCGAAAATACTCAGATACACCTCGGCGTTCCGCAGATCAGGCGCGAGTTCAACGTATGTCACGCTTACAAAGCCGGTTATACGCGGATCACCAAGATGGTTGGCTA
This sequence comes from Phycisphaerae bacterium, assembly GCA_028715705.1. Classification (GTDB taxonomy): domain Bacteria; phylum Planctomycetota; class Phycisphaerae; order Sedimentisphaerales; family Anaerobacaceae; genus JAQURJ01. The sequence goes on from JAQURJ010000036.1 coordinate 3,173, forward strand.
TTGCATCACTGACCGCTTCTTTGATTACTCGCGAGACTTTTTCTTGTCTTCTTGTTGCCATCTTAATCGAATGCCTTGTTATTATCCAAGTGTTCTTGCCACAGAAATAATCTGGTAAAAATCAAGCATATCATCAACTTTTACATCGTCGTATTTGGCCACCTTAATGCCGCATTCAAGACCTGCCTTGACCTCACGGGCGTCGTCCTTAAAATGTTTTAAGCTTTCTATAGAAAGGTCGCCGCGAACAACTACATTATTACGAATAAGACGCACTTTGGCGTTTTTGCGAATGACGCCTTCAGTGACATAACAGCCGGCAATTGTGCCAAGCCTCGAAACTTTGAATGTATTCCTGATCGTGGCTCGTCCGAGATGTTCTTCTTTTTCCTCCGGTTCAAGCAATCCGACCATTGACTTTTTTAGATCTTCGGTTATTCGGTAAATAATACTGTAGAACCTGATATCGACGCCTTTGGATTCGGCCAATTTGGCGACATGATCTTCGGCTATGACGTTAAAGCCGATGATGATAGCGTTGGAGGCTTCGGCAAGCACCACGTCACCTTCGGTAATTCCGCCGGGAGCTGCATGGAGAATATTTATCTTAACTTCTTCAGTACTTAGCTCCGAAAGGTATTTTGTTAAAACATCAACGGAACCCTGTACATCGGCACGAATAATTATATTGAGGTCCTTAACATTACCGGCTTCGATCTGGCTGAAGAGATTGTCCAGCGTTACCTGTGTTTTTCTGGCAAGGGTGCCTTCTCTGCTGATGCTCTCGTTTTCTTCAGCCGCTTGCTTGGCCAGATTTATATTGTCCAGAACATAGAATTTGTCGCCTGCCTGCGGTACACGGCTCAATCCCGTAACTTCGACAGGCATCGAACTGATAGCCTTTTTGATTGTTCGACCGAAACTGTCACGCAGAGCCTTTATCCTGCCGTAGCCGGTTCCGGCCAGTATTATATCGCCCTTATTGAGCTGCCCCTCCTTCAGGAGCAGTGTAGCGGTCGCGCCTCTCTGCGCCGACATTTTAGCCTCGACTACCCAACCCATAGCCGGAACTGTATCGTCGCTTTTCAGGTCAAGCAATTCCGCGGCAAAATCGATATGCTCAAGCAGTTCGCTGATACCCATCCCTGTAGTTGCGCTGGTTTTAATCACTTCGCTATTGCCGCCCCAATCTACAGGGGCCAATGCATGCTCGGCCAACTGAGAGTAAACCTTATTGAAATTGCACCCTGGAAGGTCGCTTTTATTCAACGCCACCACGATCGGCACGCCTGCTGCTTTGGCATGGTGTATCGCTTCGATTGTCTGAGGCATTACCCCGTCGTCGGCTGCTACCACAAGCACAACAACATCCGTCATATTTGCACCGCGAGCCCTCATCGCCGTAAATGCCTCATGCCCCGGCGTATCGAGGAACGTTATTTTTTTGTCGTTTATGACAACCTGATAAGCGCCTATATGCTGCGTAATGCCGCCTGCTTCACCTGCTGTGACCTGCGTCGAACGAATTCTGTCAAGAAGGCTTGTCTTGCCGTGGTCAACATGCCCCAGCATTGTGGCTACCACAGGACGCTTTGCAAGATTCTTTCTCTCTCTCTCGGCGAATTCCTTTTCTATATCTTCTTCAAGCAGCTTTTTGCGTTCGACTACAAGCTCTATGCCGGATTCAAGTGCGATCAATTCCGCAACGTCGTTGCCTATGGCCTGATTCGCCGTAGCCATAGTACCCTGTCTCATTAATTGTGCGATAACATCAGAAACTTTTACACCCAGAGCCGCGGCCAGATCCTTGACATGGACAGGTTCGCTGACTGTTATTTTTTCCGGTCGCAAAAATGCTTGCGATGGAGACGCATCCTTCTTGGTGGCTATTTTTCGTGAAGGTCTGGTTCGCAAACCTTCGCCCAGAGCCGCGGTCAGTCGTGCCTGACGTTCTTCAAGATCACGAAGCCGACGCGGTCCGGCCAACGGGACCTTCCTTCCTTCGAGATCGGCCTCATGCCGCCTTCCATGCGTTCTGTCTTTACCTTTGCCCTTGTATTTACCCTTTACTGGAGCTTCAGTTTGCGGTATCAAAGGTTCGGTTACTTTGGTTTCGAACCTTGTTCTTTCTCTCGGCTTCGGCTTTGGTCTGGGTCTTGGAGTTTCAAGCGATTCGACTCGAACAACGGTTGGGCCGCTTAGTTTTGCCGGTTTGGGCTTTTCGAGTTTCGGCCCAGCCGGAACGATCCGTTCCGGCTTCTTTGGTTTTTCATGTTCTTTCGTTTCTTTGACTTTGTCCAGAGGTGGAGCTTCAGACGGTTTTTCGATTACTTCAACGCCCTTTACTTCGGGGGCGGCTTGTTCTTCAGACTCCGTTTGCGCAGCGGCTTCTTCCGTTTTTTTGGCAGGTTTTTTCCTTTTGACGCGGACTTTTTTTAGATCTACCTTTTCAGATGTCTCCACTGTCGTGATATTTTCATTTTCGCTGAACCATTCCTTTATGGTAGCAGTCAACCCCGCTGAAATAGTGGACATGTGGTTTGTGATCTGATCAAGACCCTCAGCTTGACATTTTTCCACAATTGCGGCGCTTTTTACGCCAAGTTCCTTAGCCAAAATGTAAACTCTTGTTGCAGCCAACAAATATCTCCGTTATTAAATTGAGCTGTCCTGCTTCTCTCCCGATGTGCGTTGGGATTCTTTCTGGAGCAGATCTTCAGCTTTGGATTCGGATTCAGATTTTTCCGCGGCTTTCGCAGCCGCTTTTACGAGTTGTTCGGCCAGTTGTTCATCTAAGGCAATTTCAGCCACAAGTGGTTTTGTGCCTACGTCGTCGAGGTCAAACACAGATATGACACCCAATGCGATGAGCTTATCTACCACGGAATCATCGGCTCCGGGCACCGAGCGAATGCATTGAGTAAGCTTGTCAACCCCCTGATTATATTCATCGGGTGTGAGTATATCTATATCCCACCCCGTCAGTCGTGCGGCTAACCGGACATTTTGACCGTGTTTTCCGATAGCAAGGCTCAATTGATCCTCATCGACAACAACCGTTGCGCGCCCAAGCTCAAAACAAAGAGCTATCTCGCTGACCTTCGCCGGCATCAAAGCGTTCATGATAAGCGCATGCGAAGAATCCTTCCATCGTACAATGTCGATTTTTTCACCACCCAATTCATCGACGATATTCCGTATCCTGCTGCCACGCACACCGACACACGCGCCAACCGGGTCAACCTTCTCATCGGTTGAAGCGACAGCCACTTTCGTCCTGTATCCGGCTTCTCTGGCTAATCCGCGGATTTCGATGATACCTTCGGATATTTCAGGCACTTCCTGCTCGAAAAGACGACGTATGAATTCAGGATGGGTACGGGATAAAATTATCTTAACCTGGCTGGATACCTCTTTGACTTCAAGGATCATAACCCGAACACGTTCGCCGGCACGATGGGACTGGCCCGATATCTGCTCGCTCTTGGGCAGGATACCCTCTGTGCGATGGTTGATAGAAACGATGACCGTGCCCCCTTCATTGCGAACCACAGATCCGCTGATGATCTCGCCCCTTCGCCCCACATACTCGGTATAGATGCTGTCGCGCTCGTCGGCGCGTATCTTCTGGATCATCACCTGCTTAGCTGTCTGGGCTGGGATACGTCCCAGTTTTTGAATATCGATCGGCTCTTTATCCATCCAGGCGAGAATTTCGCCGCTTTGCCGGTCGATGTTTACAATGATATCGGCCTCAGGCAGACCGAAATGTTTCCGCACAGCCGAAACCATAGCATCTTCAAGGTCAGCAAAAATGCTTTCCTTCTCGATGTTCTTATCACGAGCGATATTCTCGACGATCCTGATCAGTTCTGCGTTCATCGTTTACCCTTAAAACAAATAAAAAAGTGGAAACCACAGGGCTTCCACTTCAACATCAAAAAACGGATTGTAAAAGGTCATCTTACATCCATTCACCTTTAACTCGACGTTGAAGTAAAACCGCCGTTTCCAGCCGCCAAATGCGCAATATAACAGCGGCGAAGCAAACTTTCCTTCGCTTATGCCGCACGGTCAACACCTGTCTTGTTCATCATCGCACCTCTACAAAATGCTTTGGCAACTTTATCTTCTTCATAAACGGGTCATTATAAACAAAATTCCCCACCTGTCAAACCCCTTTTATTTAATTATTCACTCCAGCCCTAAAAACAGATATGTCATTGCGAGCGAAGCCTGCCTTGAGCTTGTTGAAATGGCGAAGCAATCCCGGTTTTTGCACCAAAAACCAAAACATGCCTAACAGCTTATATTGTAAGGTTTTAGGTGAAAATTGGACAAAAAATCAGCTAATCTGCCCCTTTTCTCGCCCCTGTCATTGCGAGAAGCATGGCGACGAAGCAATCTCCCGCCTTTCAAAGCCCTCGGAGAAGGCGAAAGCTTAATAGCCCCACGCGTCAGCGTGGGGAAAAATAACAAACCACATAAAACAAGCTCTGAAGGGGCGTAAGATTAATAGCCGTAGGCGTAAGCCTACGGAATAAGATGTACCATGAAAAAGCCGCTCAAATTAACCTGTTGGCTAAATTTTAAGTAACGGCTTGTGATTGTCAATAAAAGACTTATGACAATTTCCAGCTAATTTTGCAGATACTGCGAATCCCTGCCCCGATTCGTCCCTGCTGCCAAAGGAGCGATCTTCTTGTCGGGGTTTGCCAGAAAGACTTTCGCCACGAATGGGAAATGATCGGAAGGGCGGCACCCATTGATTTGCCGCTGGTCGATATATGCGTTAAGTACTGTCACGCCGGCACTTACAGGTATGTGGTCGATCTTGTCTTCGCTAAGTGCAGGGTGTGTCAATTGCAGCGCATCGGTCATACCAGCCTTTTGCAGATACGCCATCGCCGGATTATCCAGCTTCATATTGAAATCACCCATTACGATAAAAGGGTCAGCCGTTTTCCGAGCGGCAATCCGCCTGGCCAAAAGCTCGGTACTCTTTTCACGAGCATTCTGCGAAACAACGCTGAGGTGGACATTATACACATAGAAACCCTGTCCCGTGCTTTTCTCGACCAGTTGGACCCAGCTGCATATCCGCGGCCAGATACTGCCCCAATCCTTCGAGCCGGGCTTTTCTGGTGTATCAGAGAACCAGAACGTGCCGCTGTCTCTCAGCGTAAAGCGGTCGGCGCGATAAAGTATTGCGCAGCTTTCGCCTTTTTTCTTTCCGTCTTTTCTGCCTGCTGCATAGCTGTCATATTGCGGCAGGGCACAGCGGATATCTTCCACCTGTTTGTTAAGTGCCTCCTGAAGCCCTATCACATCAGCCCCGTTTCTGGCTATGGTCTCAAAAACGGCCTGCTTGCGTCCGCTCCACCGGTTAAAACCGTCAAGAATCGTATCGACCCGGACATTAAAGGTCATTGCATTAACCACACCGGTTTGCGGCGGTGAAACCCGGATCATTGCGGAAGTGTTTTTTTCCTGCGACCCGCCGCATCCTACTGTGATAAGCAGCAGTACCGATAGACAGATTTCGGTTACTTTATTCATACTCACGTCTCCTGTTCCATCCGGCTCTTAGGGAGCCTGCCGCAGATTATTTCGGCAAAAATCGATAGTCTTCAACACTTTGCCCGGAAGGAAAAAGACTTCCTCTGCACCGTATTGATCGAAAGTAACCTTAAAACGACTCAGAAATGAGTGTGCCGCAAGGCGTGAAAAGCCATTCCAGCAGCGGTTGGTGAATCCTTTCGTAATGGGGGATATCATACCAAAAAACTTTTGAAAAAGTTTGAAAAAATCATGATTTTTACTTCCGTGTATTTCTTTTGGGTTACGCCTAAACATAGGGGAAAACCCCTGATTTGGGGTAAGGCCTCCCGTAAAATGTTGCAAAACCTAAATTTGACACGTAAAATTGATGTTTAGAATGACAGCGAGTTTTTTAGCGTTTCGGGAACGGTAAAATGGGTGCTAAATGGGGCAAGGCCGTTATATGTCTGTCAGCGGCGCTGATACTGCTTGGCGGCTGCGGCGGCAGTAATGAAAGGCCGCGGATGCGGTTCGGGGCGTTTTTCGGTTCGCCGACCGGTATGAAATTTCCCGACCCCGATGACCTTGGCAGACACAACTATAAATCCACACGCGGTGAAGCCAACGGTATGATTTACACCTGCAAGGGCGGGTTTATAGACCTGGGCCATGTACGCGAAGCAGCCGACAGAACAGCGCACCTTCAAAAAGTTACATATCGAAGCATCATACAGAATAAGACGGAATTTTCCTTTCGCTCCATCGAGCCTTCACGATATTGGGTAAAGCTATCCTATCCAGCCAACTGGAATTCACTCTCTAAAGAGAAGAAAGAAAAAATAGCCGACGAGGTTTCCATATCCATAGGTCAGTATTTTGCCCACAATACTTTGATATGGCACGAAATAATAACGTGGTACGGTTTTGCCACCCTTGGTTTTTTCCCGGATAAGATTTCTTCCTTTTCACCGGAAGATTCGTACTGCGATCTTCTTGGTACGCATCTTGGTGTGCGTGCCCTGCGTGAGCAAAAAAGCGGATATGATGAAACGATGACAAGGCTTATCTATCATGCCCTGGAACAGCTTGAAGTTCAGCCGGCCGAAACGGCGCACAGAGCTTCTGAAAAAGTCCATGGCAAATGGTACAGCGGAGGAATGTATTTTATGGTTGATATGAAGAAGCGTAATTTCGATGTCGGCCTCGATGATGGATTTATTACCCCTTGGCTGGTAGAAGGGACATGTCCGAATACCACACCGCAGCTTTGTTCCTCGCCGAATCTCGATATTCTTTCACAATATGGGTTCGGAATGGAGCTTGAGCTTGAACCGCGAATAATGGAAAAGCATAAAATTTATCGTGACATCGGCCTCGATAAAAACAGCATGATAAGACCAGCGGTCGATTTCCCAAAAATCATGAAACAGATTGAAAAAGAATTTCAGGGAGTAAAAAATGAAGGATAAATCAGCGTTTAAATCGGTTCTTATTTCTATTTCCTGTCTTCTTTTCCTTTCCGGCTGTTTCAGTTTTTCCGGCGGGCCGCGGGCAAGGATCGGCTACCTGCCAACGGCGACAGGCGGGATACTTTTCCCCGACCCAAACAAACTTGGCAGCCATTCCTACGGCTTTGATTTTTTCACCGAAACAGGCGGTATTGTCTATACCTGCCGGGGCGGCCATGTTGACCTCGACCACGTTCGAGGAAACGCAGACAATACAAGATGGCTGATAAAGAAAATACGCAAGACATTATCGAAAAAAGGCAAGGGTTTTTCATTCAATCTGACAGGCGAAGTATCCAGCCACAAGATACGCTTCACATATCCTGCCAACTGGGACACGCTGCCAAATAAAAAACAAATAATCGACCAGATAGCTTATGATATCGCGCCGCTGTTATCCTACAACGCAACGATCTGGCACGAGATACAGACCTGGTTCGGCGTGCACTTCGTCCTGATAGAGCCGGAGTTCAATTCGGCCTTTTCGTGGGAGGATGTCTATTCAAATCTTATAGGGGTAACGGTTGGCGCCGAAGCTGTCAAGGATACGCAGCACCGTTTCAATGAGGCGGTGACAATCGCATTGAACAGACAGTTGAAGGAACTGCTCGTTCAGCCCAAATCGGTCGCTTGGGCCGCATCCGACAAGATGCGAGGCAAATGGTACACAGGCGACCTTGTTCCCAATATGAAAATGAGAAATTTCGATATCGGTTTAAGAGACGGTTACGTCACTCCCACTGTCGTACCCGGCCTTGCTCAATGCCCCGGTACCCAGCCGATGCCGCTGGCCGTACCTTCGACCGATACACTGGAAAAATACGGACTTACTATGACCCACGTGATAAAACCAAATCACCTTTTCCAGCAGGGCAAAATGTTCAAAGCCGCAGGCTCAAAAAAAATCACGCCCGAAGAAAGCTACCCAGCCATGATTGAATTTATGAAAAAAGAAGCCGCAAAAAGAGGCGACACCTACGTCGATTAACACCCCCTGTCATTCTTGCGAAAACTCCGAATCCAGTCGTTGTCGTTTCAATCGCAGCGAAGCAGAGTCGAGAAGTCTATTTTAAAATACTGATTTCATAGCTTATCCGTGTTTAAACCGGCTGTTGGTTATTTTTGACTTGGAAAAACTGGCAAAAAAAGGTAGAATCCACATTTTCGTATTGTTGTAAGGAAAAGACTCGTTATGAAAGCTACAATGAAATTTCTCGGTGCCGCGCAGAATGTTACCGGCTCGCGGCATTTACTGGAAGTTGACGGAATCAAGCTGCTTATCGACTGTGGAATGTATCAGGAACGCCAGTTCCTTGCTCGAAACTGGGAGCCGTTCGACAAGCTCGAAACTATCGATGCCGTTCTGCTGACGCATGCGCATCTGGATCACTGCGGGCTTTTGCCGCGATTTGTTCAGCAGGGCTTTTCCGGCCCGATCTACAGCACTCCGGCTACAGCCGAGATAGCAAGGATAATTCTGATGGATTCGGCGAGGCTCCAGGAAGAAGACGCCGCATACAAACGCAAGCGCCACGAAAAGCAGGGGCGCACCGGTCCGCACGATGACCTGCCGCTTTATACTGTGCAGGATGCCGAACAGACTTTCCCACTGTTTTCGCCGGTCAATTACAAGCAGCCGATAAAATTTAACGACCATGTCAGCGTCAGTTTCTATAACGCCGGTCACGTACTTGGCTCATCCGTCATACAGGTTACGGTAAACAAAAACGGCGAGCAGCGGGTGATACTGTTCAGCGGTGATATGGGCAGACCCAACAGACCTATCATCCACGATGCCGATGTTTTTGAGCGAGCCGATTATGTCCTTATCGAATCAACGTACGGCGACCGCGTACACAAAGAAACCGAGGATACACAGACCCAGATAGCCAATTGTATCACCGAAACGGTCGAGCGCGGCGGCAAGATAATTGTACCCAGCTTTGCGCTGGAACGCAGCCAGGAGATATTGTATTTTCTAAATGAGCTTATCATCGAAAAAAGAATCACGCATATCCCCATTTACCTTGACAGCCCCATGGCAAGCAAGATCACGGAAGTATTTATGAAGCATCCCGAGCTTTTCGATGAAACGATGCGCGAACATCTGCGAAACGGTGAATCGCCGTTCAAGCAGACTGACCTACGTTTTGTGGAGAGCACCGATGAATCCAAATCGCTTAATTTTATGAAGGAACCGATGATTATCATTGCTGGTTCCGGCATGTGCACCGGAGGTCGCATAAAGCATCATCTTGTTAACAATATAAGCGATCCGAAGAATACCGTTATGTTCGTCGGTTATCAGGCGGTGGGGACATTGGGCAGGCGTATTCTCGATGGTGACAATCCCGTACGAATACTTGGTGAGCAGCGTGACATTAAGGCCGCCATAGTCAAGATAAGCGGATTCAGCGCGCATGCCGACCGCAATGAACTTCTTGCATGGCTAAAGCAATTGAAACAAAAGCCAAGAGAGGTTTTCGTTGTGCATGGCGAGTTGAAGGGGGCAAATAAGTTCGCCGATTATGTCAGCGAGCAGACCGGCTGGCAGGTTTCCGTCCCGCGATTTGGTGATTCAGTAGAATTGGAATAGAGGATTGTGAATCTATAGACGGTTGTAAAAAATTGCGAATTTTGTATGTTTTTGGTTGCTGGTTAAACAGGTATCCAGTACCCAGCAACAAGTAACATTTTAGTTTAGCGTTCCAGCATTTTCTTCAGTTTTTCAAGTTCGCCCGATTTTGCGTGATAGCTGTGGGCGTCATCAGGGAATTTGCCGCTTGTGGTTTCATCAAAATAATCATTGAATGCGCTGACGGTCTGGCTGGCGAGATCGGCATATCTTTTTGAGAATTTCGGAGACTGGCCGGTAAGCAAGCCGAGGATGTCGGGGGCTATGAGTATCTGGCCGTCACAGTGCACGCCAGAGCCGCAGCTTATCGTGGGCACCGGCGATTGTGCCGTTATGATTTCGGCAACTTCACAAGCGACCCCCTCAAGCAGAAGCATCGAGGCTCCGGCGTAGGTCATTTGCTCTGCTAATTTAATAAGTTCGTAAGCAAGCTGTGCCTCTGTCGCTTCGGCTCGGTATTTGCCCGTTTTTGAGATATTCTGCGGACGGATACCGATATGAGCCATTACTGCGATGCCTGCGTCGCTGATCGCTTTTATAACATCAAGATAGGGGTTGGATGCCTCGATTTTTACCATATCCGCACCGGCTTCGGTAACGAAACGTCCGGCATTTTTAATAGCATCCGAAATACCGGTCTGATAGGTTAGGAAAGGCATATCGGCTACGAGAAATTTGCCGGGTATCGCACGCCGTACGCCTGCGGTTATTTCTACCATATAATCCATTTTGACCGGAAGGGTGGACTCAAAGCCGAGCATTATCTGGGCAGCGGAGTCCCCCACGAGGAGCATCTGGATGTCGGTTTTGGCTAAAAGTAACGCGGTGGTATGGTCATAACAGCTTACCGCGACGATTCTTTTTCTGTTTTTCCTCGCTTCATAGAGGTCTGCAATTGTGATTTTAGCGTTGGCCATGTTATATTTTCAAAAAATAACATAAAAACAGTTATCAATTTTTTGAACAAATTCTGTACATACATCGTATTTTAACTGTGAATCCGAGCTAAAACCAGTGATTTTTGACATAAAAATTGGGAAAAACAAGGAAAATTTGGAAATTTGTTTGGTAATTCCCTGATTTTTGTTACAAAGGTTATTGTTCTTGGGAAATTTATTAAAGAATATAGGAAGTGATTATCGATTAATAATATAGCGAAATTATAAGATCTTTTCATCACCCTCCTCCGAAGCCAGGTTCCAGAAGTTTTAGGAATCTGGCTTTTTTTGTTTTTCCAAATTTACGCAGATAACCTAAATTAACAAGTCGATTGAGTCTGGTTATATCTCGCAATAAATTTTTGCAAAAGGGGGATTTTTTTTTGGACGCGGCGAGGGAAAAATAGCAAACTACTGCCAATCAAAACCATTTAACGAGGTAAAACGTGGGAACATTGAAAAGGCAGTTGGGATTGATGGATGTTTTTTCCGTGGCGGCGGGGGCGATGATAAGCAGCGGCCTGTTCGTGCTCCCTGCCATAGCATACGGCAAAGCCGGTCCTGGGGTGATTGTTTCCTATATTCTGGCCTCGATACTGATATTGCCCGGTTTGCTCAGTCAGGTCGAACTTGCCACTGCAATGCCAAAAGCGGGTGGGACATATTTTTATGTGGAAAGAAGTCTCGGTGGTTTATGGGGGGTATTCAGCGGTCTTGCGAACTGGTTTTCCATGGCACTGAAGAGTGCATTTGCCGTCGTGGGTATTGCGGTTTTCGTGCAGTATGTCTTTGGACGTTTTATGGACGCAGAGATCGGTTCAATAGCTCTCAAAGAGATATCAGTAATATGCTGCATATTATTTGCGGCACTTAATATAGTGAGCGTCAAACATACCGGTCGGCTGCAGGGGCTTTTAGTCATAATTCTGCTTTGCATACTGTCTTTATTTATCGTATTCGGAACAGGAAAGATTAATGTTGACCTTTACAAGGGGTTTGCAGACAAAGGATGGCTGAATGTGTTAAGCACAGCCGGACTTGTATTTATCAGTTTCGGCGGATTGACCAAAGTGGCAAGCATAGCCGAAGAAGTGAAAGATCCCGGTCGCAATATGGTGTGGGGTATGATGCTGGCGTGGGGAGTGGTGAGTTTTTTTTATATAGCTGTTGTGTCGATAACAGTGGGTGTACTCAATGGTAATGAAATGGTTGACAGCCTTATGCCTGTATCGCTGGCTGCGGGCCATGTTATGGGGTCGGCAGGTTTCGTGTTAGTAAGCATCGCGGCCTTAACTGCATATATTACAACTGCCAATGGGGGAATACTTGCCGCGTCACGTTCACCGATGGCTATGAGCAGAGACGGACTTTTACCCATCGGGCTTGCGAGAATCAGCAAGAGGTTTGAAACTCCGCACATGAGTATCATCCTCACAGCCGCATTTATGATAGCGGCACTGATATTCTTGAATATCGAGACACTGGTTAAAACGGCTTCGACGCTGCTTTTGATATTATATATTTTCGGCCAGATAAGCGTCATTGTGATGCGTGAGAGCCGCATCGCCAGTTACAGGCCAAAATTCCGTATGCCGTTTTATCCGTATATGCCGATTGCGGCGATTATTTTATACATTGCGCTGATAGTGGATATGGGTATGATTCCGCTTTTAATATCGGCTGGCTTTGTGGTATTAAGCGCGGGCTGGTACTTATTTTATGCCTCGCGGAAAGTCGGCAGGGCAAGTGCCGTGATGCATATTGTAGAACGTGTTACAGCCAGAGAACTTGGCACGGTGACATTAGAAACCGAGCTGCGCGACATACTTATAGAGCGTGACAATATAATCGAGGATAGATTCGACAAGTTAATACGCTGCTGCCCTGTGCTCCAAATAGAGGGAAAAGCCAATGCCGAGGATGTGTTTCGGCAGATAAGCGCTCTGCTCGGTCAAAGACTGGATATAAGCGAATATGTACTGATGGAAAAATTTCTGGCGCGTGAAAAGCAGGGCGGTACGATAGTGCAAAGCGGTTTTGCCATTCCTCACATAGTTGTGGACGGCGAAAATAAGTTTGAGGTGGTGCTGGTCCGTGCCAAAGATGGGATAATTTTCCCACATGCCCCGGATCCTGTACGGATAATGTTCATCCTCGCCGGAAGCCGCGACCAGCGAAATTACCATTTGCGGGCTCTTATGGCGATAGCCCAGATATCGCAGGAAAAGGATTTTGAGAAACGCTGGACACAAGCCCGTGACACAGAGGGCCTTCGCAATATGGTGTTGCTCAGCAAGCGAAAAAGAGATGCACAAACCAAATAAAGTTTTTCCTTGCCAGGATAAGCTGTATAGGGTTTATTATAAACTTATGCGAGTAGAACTTTTTGTATTGTGTGATGCGGCTACTGCCGATGCCGGCGGCAAGTTGAATATTCTTGGCGCCTTCGATACCCTCTGGGTGGCGAAACTGCCCTCGATTCACCCGCAATGTACGATCGCTCTGAGGATTCGTTTCGAGCCGCACGAGGCTGGCTCACACAATGTTAGGGTAAATTTTATCGATGCCGATGGCAATCACATTATCCCATCAGCAAACGGCAAAATAGATGTCCAGTTCAAAGATCAGCAGCGTTCAGCAGCTGCGAACCTGATATTGAATCTCCAACGGCTAAAGCTGGACAGAACCGGCGAATATTCCATCGACCTTGCCATAGATAATCAGGGCACCGCTCGCCTGCCGCTGTTTATCTGTCAAAGACCGCAAAGAACTATACCGACCGAACCGCAGAACTAAAAGACCCGTTACAGTAGAACTTTTATAAACAGCGACTTCGTCACCCAATCAACCCTTGAGCCGGTTTAGTTCTTCTAAGCACAGCTTTTTCTGTCCCGCGTCGGAGAGTTTGCTTAACGCAGATTCCAGGTTTTTTTTCGCTTTCTGTGGTTCTTTGAGGTATCTGGCGTAGAGCAGGCCAAGCATAAGCTCGACCTGTTCGGAGTATTCATAGTTTTTATAGTGTGTCAGAAATCGCTCGTATGCCATCGCCGATTCGGCAGGCTTATTTTCCCCCGTTAGATGATTAGCGATATCCAGAAGGTATTGTTTGGGAAGGATTTGTTCGGGATCGACAGCCATAAGTTCCAGGTACAGAGCCGTTGCCGTCGGGAGATTCTGCTGGGTGATTCGGTCGGCTATCATTTGGCGAAGCTGTTTGATTTTTTCTTCTTTTTTCTGCTGTGCTTCAGTTTTTACCTCTTTTACTTTTATTTTTCGCGCAGGTCTGCTCTCGAACGGGTCAAACCCTTCGGCGACAACGTCCCGAAATTGGCGGCGGCGATTCCATTGTTTTAACATACTCCAGAGGTCAAATCCGGTGGTCTGTATTAGCCCCAGCGCAAGCATGATCATCATCACGAGCATTCCGGCTGCGTAACCTGCCAGATGCGCATCGTAGGCGACATTGGCGGTACTTCGGGCGATTATATTATCAAGGAAGATGAGCTTAAAAGCGATGAACCATAGAGCCGGTATTTCCATAGTTCCTATAAAAAAGAACCAATAAACAATGGTAATGAGGGTCTGCGGAAAGAGTACCAGATACGCTCCAGTCACAGCGGCTACGGCTCCGCTGGCGCCGAGTACCGGCGAACCGGACAAGAGAGTATGGCCAAGGCCGCTAAAGACTGCCCCCACCAGAAAAAAAGCTACATAACCGACATGGCCGAGTTTATCATTGACATTATTGCCGAAAATGTACAAAAAGAACATATTGCCGAATATATGCAGCAGCCCTCCGTGCAGAAAGGCATAAGTTACAAATTGCCACAGGTCCGGTCTGGAAGGGATCAGCATGAATTGCTCTGCCCATGGTCGCAGCTCTTCGGCTGCGCCGGTGAATGGGTCTTTGTGAGGATAATAGGTAAGAGCGAAAATGACTATATTGACCGCAATGAGCGCATAATTGGCGTAAGGCGTTTTATTTGGCCTGATACTTGTTCGTATTGGTAAAATCATATTAAAATACCATTATCTAAATAAAATTTTGCAGATTGTAATTGAAAATCACGATTTGGACAAGGATAACTTCAGAGCACAGGGGCAAAGAGTATGAAAGTGAATATTCAGGACAGGCTCGGGAAGGCTCGGGAAGAGCTAAAAGACAAAAAGGCAGACGCTCTCATAGTAACGACCGCCGAAAATGTTCGGTATCTAAGTGGCTTTACCGGCGATGACAGCTGGCTGGTGCTTACGCCGAGAGCGGCCTATCTATTAACCGATAGCCGATATACCGAACAGGCCCAGAACCAATGCATAGATTGCAGGATCGTCGAACGCAAGGTCTCGCTGTCCCAGCAGGCGGCGAAGATTTTAGGACGATTAAAAAAGGTGAAAAGCGTCGGTATTGAGGGCAAAGCTTCTTTGGCAGTTTTTAATGCGTTGAAAAAAAGCGTCAAGGGAGTAAAGATCGTTTCGGGTGTGATCGAGTCGTTGCGGGTTATAAAAGATAAAGACGAGGTTGCGGCAATAAGAAAAGCGGCGCAGATAGCGGCGGCTGCATTGCGGAAAATAGTGCGATTCGCCAAAACCGGTGTCAGTGAAAATGAACTTGCCGGAAGACTTGATTTCGAGATGCGCAGGCTCGGCGCTGTAAATAGTTTCCCCACAATCGTGGCGTTCAGCGCTAACGCGTCAAGGCCGCATCATCAGCCGACCGATAAAAGGCTCAAAGAAAATGATACGGTACTAATCGATTTCGGAGCGAAATACGACGGCTACTGCTGTGACATTACGCGATGTTTTTCGGTGGGTAAAAGAACGAGATTTTATTCGAAGATTTACGATGCGGTTGAAATGGCACAACGTGCCGGGATTGAAAAAGTTCGCGCTGGTGTCACTGCTGCCGATGTTGATGCTGCCGCTCGGAAGGTGTTAAAAGATGCAGGCTTGCCGCTTTACGGTCACGGTACAGGACACGGGCTGGGTCTGGAGGTTCACGAGTCGCCGATTGTTTCGGCGAAAAATGGCGATAAAGAGCTAAAAGCAGGAATGGTTGTCACCATCGAACCTGGTGTTTATATTCCGGGCAAAACCGGCGTACGCATCGAAGATGATGTGCTTGTTACTGAAACCGGTGGCGAAATTTTAACAGCCTGCTGCCCGTATGAAGTTTCTTGACAATTAAAACTGTGGTTGTTATTGACCGTCTTTTTCGGAGTTATAGGCGAGGATTATATTGAAGTCGGCCATGTCGATCACCCCGTCATCGTTGATATCGCCGATCAAGTATTCGTTGCCTATAAGACTTTTTATCTTATTTTCCAGCATGATAGCGAAATCAAAATTGTTCGCAACGCCGTCGCCGTTCAGGTCACAGTGTGCGAAGATATCAGCACGGTCGTCTTCACTTATCCGCCAGGCTATCGCGAAATTTTCACCTTCGTCGATTATATTTGGGTCGCTGAAACTGACAACCAGTTCATATCCGGTGACATTAGGGTCGGCCTTGGCATAAATATGTTCGGTGTTATCGGCAGGGCTGTCACTGTAATCGAGAAGGTAATTATTATTCGCGTCGTTTATGTCAATGGCCCAAAGTTCCAGCCGCAGGTCGCTTTGCAGCATTTCTTCAAACGGATACTTGCCCGCTAAGTGTTTATTCCAAACAAGTGTCGCCGTGATAAGCGCTTCGTTAGAGTCAGTTGCGGGAAAACTGTACACTCTCGCGATATTATTCACGTCAATTGTGTTTTTATCCCAGCCGATATTTTCCACCGTTCCGTCTTTTTGCACTCCGGCTGTGAGTTGTTCATACGCCGCGAAGGCATCAACCATCCCCGCTCCCTGAACAAAATCCAACGGAACGTTGTGATCGTCGTCTTTGGTCAGTTTACCTTTGTGCCAGTAGGGCAGCTTCTTTGCCGAATTCATCACTATAGCCTTGACCGCGCAGTTTCCACCGTATCCCAGCAAATCACCATAATCGTTGGGTTCACTTTTTGCCTTCTGTATCAAAAGCCCTATTGCTCCAGCCGCGACCGGTGTTGAAAAACTCGACCAGTTGCCGGCTGGTTCATAGCCGTTGGCGTTCGATGCTGCGGCGACGAGGCAATTGCCCGGTGCGACGATATCGGGTTTGCAGCGTTTGTCTTCGGTTGGGCCGGAACTTGAATACTGGGGATAGGCCAAAGTGAAGGATTCCAGTTCGGTGGCTAAATCGTTTGTATTCAACGAGTTAACAAGGCCGACACCTATCACGTTGCCGCACGCTCCGGGGTAGAGCGGCGGGTCTAAGGATTCTGTGCCGTTGCCGATGCTTGCCACGAATACCGTTCCCTGCTGTTCGGCTATTGCTTCTATTCCGCGGGTCCACCAATCCTCGAACTGGCTGCCGAAGCTTATTGTTACAACATCAGCATCGACAAGTACTTGCGGGAAAATATAATCGGCCAGAAAATCCCGAAACTCGTGTACTATGCCGTTAGCCGCAGGGGTTACTCCTTCGTATTCAAATTCGCCGACCTGCTCTGCGGATGCGTTGGGGTCGAATCCGAAAAGAATCGAGCATATAGCGGTTGAATGTTCAGAAGTGGAATTGTCGTTGTAACTATCTGCAATTGCGACACTTGCGTCAATGAGGCTGCGGTGGGAAAGCGATGGGCAGTAATCGCGCAGGGGTATCCCGTCGGAGTAGCTTTGGCTGCGACAGATGACGGCGATGTCGAGTCCCTGGCCTTGCAGTTCGGGATAGACTTGCCGCAATTGGTAAATTCCAGCCGAATTCAGTGCCTGCGGCTGGGCTGTTTTGTCGGCAAAAATGGGCGAAACAAGGGCTAAAGAGATACCCAAACAGAGCCAAAAACGCTGTTTTTGAGCTAAAATAGCGGGTTTTTGAGATTTATTGTATATATAACGCAACAGTTCTACCTTAATTATTTCGCAAAGCCTTACTGCTAACACAACGACCATGTATTCTACCATAAACGAAAGAAAATTGCAAAATTATCGGAATTTATTCGGCAACTTTGGTACTGGTTTTTCGGCTGAAAATGGGCAGGACTTTTTGTGATTTCAGTAAGGGAAATGGGAGGGGAAATCTCGTATTTGGCCGTGTTTTTCCGTTTCCAGCCGTTTTTTTTCGTTTTTTGGCGTTTTTTAGCGTGTCCAAGCGTGTTTTCTCGTGTTTTGCTGTGCAAAACCGTTCATAGTTGAACAATAGTCGATAATGGTCTTGAGCTTACGGTTTTCATTGTGAAGACGTTCTTCGGCCTTGTCGGGACCGCCATGACAAAGAGATTGCTTTGCTTCGCCCTTGCAGCTTAGATAAACAAATAAAGAGCCTGTTGCATAAATAATTGCCAGGAATTGCTCTTTTAACAAGTGAATAAATCCAGTTTTTCGGTTATAATAGACTTAACGGATTGCTAAACATGTAAAGGACTACGAGATGGCTTACAATT
>JAQURJ010000037.1 GCA_028715705.1 Phycisphaerae bacterium
TTATTGACATCGCCGAAAGACGACATCGGCACATAGTTACAATCAGGCGGGACAACAACCTGCAACTGGTCGGGCGACATATTACATTCCGCAGCCCGCTGTGCCGCTGTAATCAGCTCACCCGTGTTTTTGGCCTTAATCCACGGCGGGAAGTTGAACGCCCCCATAGTTACCGTATTGCCATCGGCAGGAAGCATCGGTATCTTACTGACAAAGGCGTATATCATTACAGAGCCGTTATTACCATCGGGGTAATACACATCAGGCGGGCCGCCACAGCCTGCCATTACTGATACAGGCCAGACCAGAAAAGCAATCAGCAGCAGCAATACTATTTTATTCATTTTACCTCTACTATATAGACTGATTTTGAAAATGGCAAAAATTATGGATACCACCCTGTGTGGGTCGATTTCTCGCCGCGAAATAAAAAACCGCATCGCCCGCAAAAAGCATCCTTATCGCCTGAGGGGCAATAAGTTGCTGATATTGTTTGTCTGAATTGCGGCTAATATGTAAGCTGTCTGTGCTGCTCATCTTGCAGCCCCCCTGGTTGACGCTGTGTCACTATCACCACTGATAACGACGTTGGCTGTCTGCTCAAGGGGGTGATATTGCCCTGCCTCGACTGGCCGCGTCGATTGTGGGTCGGGCTGTGATGCTGTTTTACAGAGGTTTGGTCGATATTGCGAACATTGTGACATTATTACTCCAACATATCCAGCAGCTTACGTGTGGCGTCGGCTTTCTGTGCGTTGTCTTGGGCGTAGAAGCCCGTGTGTTTGCTCAGCATATCGACCGCGCCGTTGCTCGCTGCATACTGTCCCGCCTGTTTAGCTAATTGTGTGTTCTCAATTAGTTGTTTTCTAATCCATATGGCGTCGACCATTGCTTCGTCGTCGAGTTGTTTTTCTTTAGCGGCTATGGCTGCTTTGATATGGGGTTTTGATAGATTGTCCGACGCTGCTTCTCTTGCTATTTTTCGGCTGTATCCGGCTTTTAATGCTGCTTCAGTTGCGGATTTGCTTTTAGGAAGTTCTCGAACAAAGCGTTTTTGTTTGTTTGTCATTTAACTTTTAACAATAGTTAGGCAGTTGGGACATTGTTTAGCCCCTGCGGATGTGCTGCACGCGACAAGCGTAGTATTACAGACGGGGCAACGGCCTGATAAGTTTGTTTGCTGTTTAGTTAATATGGTATTTTGTTTGCTTGCCATTTGCTCACAAGATAGACAATAAGCCCCCTTGATGTCAAGTGTAATCTTTTTGAGCTTATTATAAGACGTTGGCCGACAAGGGGTTAGGTGTACCGAATTTTGTTATATTGTTTGCTGTGGGGTGCGGGTAGTGCATACGTTACAGGCAATACCAACGACGTTGAAGGTATAGCTGACACACATGATACGCTGGACGCTACGGATATGGATATATTTACATTTTTACATTATTTGTTTTGCATAGAGGGCGGATATAGTGTATAGTTTAGATAGGGAATAGGACAACGAAATTGAAAACTTAATAAGGAGGATTGATTATGCAGCTCAATATAGTACAGGACGATACAGACGCCAATAATTACATAGTAGATTTTGTGGACTATTGCAAGCGTAACGGCGTTAAGACGCAAGAACAATTAGAACAGCGATTCGATGCTCTGGCTTGTGGTTTTGCAGCAGCTCATAATGGTAATTATGACGCCACAACAAAGACGCTGACGATTATGGCATAACGATTACGGCACGGACGCCTTGCAATCATAAAACCATTAACAATACTTTTGAGGGGGATAAAATGACACACGAACGCAAGGTTAGAGAGCAAGGATTGTACCATATCGAGCAAGCCCTAAAGCACTTAGGCAAAGTACCATTTTTAGGTAATGCGGATATGTATAAAGTATATAAAGCCATTTACGCGACCGAAGCTCTTTGTCGATGCCGCAAAATGACTTGTAATGACAACAAAGCTGTTGGTTGTGCCGGATGCAAACACAACAAACAATGCTATTACAAAAGCGTATTTTAAGGGGGGACTAAATGCGATACCTAATCTATGCAGCGATAGCTTGGATAGCTCTTATGATTGTATTCGCCTGTAGCGGATGCAATGCAAAGCCATACGCTTCAATGTATGATACAGGCAAGGTTAATAAGCCCGTAATCATAGTGGGCGCAGAATGGAGAATGTAAAATGTATAAGGTTTATCGAATACAACGCGAATCTGGTCGCGTGCTCGATACAACAGAGTTTACAGATGAACAGGCCGCGATTGATTACGCACGCGAAAACAATGTTCAACCTGGTGCTGACCTATATATAGTAAAGGAGGATTCTCGATGATTGCCACAGACCCAGGACACTTCACAGCAGGAGGATTGACAATGTTTATTCTACTCACAAGCTTATTCTTCGGGATACTGATATACTTCGGTATCAAAGTGAAACAAAGTAAGCCGATGACAAAGAATCAATGGCGGTGTTTGTAACAAGCTCATTCTCCCCTTCTCTCGTAGCTCCGGCAGCTTCTCACTGTCGGGGCAGGAATTATAAATTGTGTATTGTAGCAGGAGTGATTGACAATGGACGAATTACTGCTTTTTTTAATAGTTGTATTCGGGGCGATGCCTTTTGTGATATGTGCGCTGATGCGCTGAATTGAAAATTGAAACGATATAGGAGGGATTGATAATGGCAAGTTTAGCAGACCTTAAAAGAGCGTTATCGCTTGGTACGGGTATTGTGATGACCGGCTGCCTGGGCGTAACAAAGACACAATCGGCGCGGCTTGGTGCTGTTCGGTATGTTGTTAAGGTTAACACGATAGGTGTTGAATTGGCTGAGGATAAGACCGCGACAAAAGGCAGTTTTCTTGCCTGGCCGAAAGCATCTTTGCTGGAGTTTGACGGCAAAACAATTAAAATCTATCAGAGCGGCACGAGGCCGTTGGCCGATATTGAGGCCCGCATTATGGCCGGCAAGCCCGTTGATGCTAAACAATCAGAGATTGACTGTTTAACCGACGGCTCAACAATGTTTCGCAGGGAACAAGCATATTTTAGAACGGTCGAGGACGGCAAGTTTTTCTACTTGTTCGGCACGGAAAGACAATGCGGAAAGCGATTGACATACGCGCGAGATGCAGCAAATACGCCGATGATTGATGATAATGATTGCAAGGGCGTTATGTCCCTAGAGTATGAACTAACCGCGTAACTCCCACAACCGCTGCCTTGAAAAGTATATTTGTACTGCATAGATGGATTTGTATGTAAATGCTATTTGGAATTAGCTGAATATGCAGTATGCTCTAAGTATTAGATTAGCAGTTTGCTGGTGTCAGGAAACCGGATTTCGATAGGGTGACATGCGGGGTAACTATCGAGGAACACTAACCGCATATCACTGCAATTATATGTATAGGGACGATTGACAAACGTATGAGGAATTAACCTTTTAACGCTGGAGGGCTGACAAAATGCCAAAGTTGAAACATATTGAGGTTGCCTGGCTGGATGATTAGTGGTTATGCTATGACTGATTGCCGTTTGAGACACGCCAGAAGCCCCATTAGACGCAATAGCAGCCCCACCAGTGCAAAAACTATTGAAAACAGCCCCGTAGCAGGGGTAAAACAGCTTTTAGCTTAAAAACACAGGAAAGACACAATGGCTGACAAATACTTGAGATTACTATTTCACCGCAAAAAGAACGAGGAGCTTGTACTATGGCTTTGCAGAGATAAATACGTCGATGAGAGCTTTGGCCACGCGATAAGACGACGGCTGACCGAGTTAATGAATAAAGACAAAAAGAAGCCCGACAGTATGACATAACCGCTATAACCGATATGGCAAACGAACAATCAGGCAGAAAATTGTGAGAATCTTTGAATTTGCTATTGCATTTTCAAAAAGAAAAGTAGATAGTGCGGATATGCGACAGACAGTGGAACAAAACAAAAATCAATCCTGCGGCTCAAGCCCTAAAGCTGTCTGTCGCAATTCAGCCCCCAAGCTGAGGGCCGCAGGTTTTTCTTTGCCTTACATTATGCTGTCCTCCAGCATAATATCACCAGAGCAGGGCCTGATACGCCCTGCCTGTAATAATCTTTT
The DNA here is from genome assembly GCA_028715705.1 of Phycisphaerae bacterium. Taxonomy (GTDB): domain Bacteria; phylum Planctomycetota; class Phycisphaerae; order Sedimentisphaerales; family Anaerobacaceae; genus JAQURJ01. Next base: position 4,112 of record JAQURJ010000037.1, read on the forward strand.
TTCACCCGCGAGGACGGACAGCTATCAAACCCGCGCTTCCTCCGTCCTCGCCCTCCCTTTTAGCTTTAGGAAGAATCTTGAGGAAAACAATTATGCGATATATATTGACGGTGTGTATCTTGGTATGTCTCCAGGGAAATATCAGTGGAGCAGAATTTGAATATCCATCTGATGTTGTAGTATTATTCAACGGCGTACAGGCCGTAAATTGTTATTTTGAGGGTAGTACTATAAACAGTAATTGGAATAAATACGGCGCAATTCTCTTTCATTTAGGCGCAGGGCATTATCAGCAATATGGCCCGGTAGAAACATCCTGTGTTGTTTCCGGAATTACCTATCCCGCCTATGGGGTGGACTACAAAATTTTTGCGTATTCTTCATATAGTGAAGATGACGCGCGGTATTACTGGAATATCGAGCTTAGCGTCCGAACGCTCGATTTCATTGAGAACGGAGGGGCGGACTTCTTCTTTGGCGAAGTAAGGGGTATGGACTCTCCTTGTTTTCCCATTGTAACTCTGAAAAACACAAAAAAGACGATATACCTTTTATCTTACTACGGCAGTTATCGATGGTCAGGGGCGATTGGCGGCTCGGCTACAATTATTCCATTTTGGGATTCCAACGATTTGCCGGATTGGCTTGGAGGCGATACAGATATACCTTCTTTAACCGTAAGAAATTTCGTTGACTATTCCAGAAAGATAAAGTCCAGCCCTTTTTGTGCCGGTATATTTACAGAAGAATGGCTTGGTGATAGTTTATTTAATCCTGATGATTGCGGAGATTACAACGCTGACGGCAAAGTGAATCTCGCTGATTTCGCTTTAATGGCAAACCAGTGGGCGGAAAGAAACTGGGATGATATTTTTTTTGAAAGTTATTTGCGATAATTACGCCCTGCTTCTCTGCCCTCTTGTCGAGGGCGGGCTTTTGTTCACACAGCCCTCGCTTGTGGCGGGAGCCGGACTTATAGATGCAAACCAGGAAACAATTATGAACAGACAGATAAAATTCAGGGGCAAGCGGAGGAACAACGGAGAATGGGTTTATGGCGGTATTTATTTTCCTTTTCCGAATTTTGCCTTTATTGTGGATGGCAGAGCATCCATACTCAAGCACTGCAGCACTCCACAGGAGTCGAATTACAGGACTGTTGTTTCGGTTGACCCCGCCACTGTCGGGCAGTTTACGGGAATTGTATTGTTGGATTGCCCACCCGAAAAGGTGGAGCTATATGCTGATGATATTATCGAAGATGAGCGAGGCCACAAGTATCGCATTTTCGCTGTCGAAGGTGGATTTGTCGTAAATCCTAATAACAAACTGGACGGTTTAACAGACGAATCATTAGCCAGTCCGCAGACCCAAAATTTTATTCGTTCTCAATGCAAGAAAATCGGCAACATTCACGATAATAAGGATTTACTCAATTTTATTTTAGAAAGGCGGAAAAATGAAGGCAATAGTAACGGGCAAAAACGATTTTCGTCCTATTGATGACAACAGTTTCTCGATTGAAGCAGACAAAATTCAGCTTATCCCTGACGAGCCGGAGAAAAGGGAGGTGAGAGATGGGGATTGCGGTATCATAGCAGACCATATTGCCGTGGTAAACGCAGGTATTGATTTACTTAACGGCTCTATTGAGCCCGTAAGACCTATTCGCTATCAAAGCGCAGCCACACATCTTTTTAATCTTCTCGACCTTGTTACGGAGATGGGGAAAGCAAAGGATGGGAGAACGGAAACGATTGGTGGAGTTTCTGCCCATATATATAATCGTAATTATATAATGTTTGCGGGAATGAGCTTTTCCAAAGCCGACGCTTTTACTCTTGGTTGCCAGTTAATCGGTTTATCGCAAGGGGTAGAAAAATGAATTGGTTGCGGCAAAAAATAAGAAAATGGCTCGGATTGGGTGAAATGTTTATGGGAGTGGATGTTGGTATGAAAGATAACTCCTGTATTATTATTTGTTCAAGATTGGGTGGTGGACGAATAAAAATAATTGATGTTCATTATTCCGACAGGTTTGAACTCGAAAAAGAAATCAAATACTTGCAAGCTAAATATGATATTGCTAAATCACAAATCATTGCTGATATGCCTTATGGGGAAAGATTCGGTTCGGGGTTTTGTATGTGACCCGTTACCGCTTTAACTGGGAATCTGCGATTGTGATAGCCGGAACGATTGTGTTTTGGGCGATAGTGTTGTGTATATTTGCATAGGAGAACGAAGTAATGGCAAAGAAAATAATTAGGGAATTATGCACTTGACAAACCACCTTAAATATGCTATATTTTAAGTAGAATAGAATAGCAAATTTAAGGAGAAAAACAATGAAATATGTGCCGCCGAAATTCAGTAAATTAAGCGAAATGGCCTCAATAGATGTTGGGCGATTAACAGAGGACGAAGCAAGAACAATCCTTGAAAATATCCGTTGGCCTAACGGTATTGAGTGTCCCCATTGTCATAGCAAAAACATCGTAAGGATAAACGGGAAATCCGATACGGTTCGGGACGGTTTGTTACGCTGTAAGGATTGTCGTAAGCAATTTACTGTAACGGTAGATACCATAATGCACCGTTCACATATCACTTTGAGGCAATGGGTTCAGGCATTCTATGCAATGTGTTCAAGCAAAAAGGGTGTATCGGCTTTACAACTACAACGTAATTTGGGGATTCATTCTTATCGCCCTGCTTGGCATTTAGCACATCGCATAAGGTCTGCTATGAGTCCACAAATAACAGCCGGAATGTTAAAGGGTATCGTGGAATGTGATGAGACATATATCGGCGGTAAGCCACGCCAGAGTAAAAACAAACATAACAAGCGGGGCAGAGGCACAAAGAAAGCTCCCGTAATGGCCTTGATAGAACGCAGAGGAAATGCTATATCTAAGCCCATTGAAAAAGTTAATGCCAAAACCCTCAAAAGTACGATAAGAGAAATGGTAGATAAGAAATCAACGATAATGACCGATGAATGGCCTGCATATAACGGCATAGGTCGGGAATTTGCGGGGGGGCATAAAGTTGTCAATCACGGTTTGGGTGAGTATGTAAACGGGAACGCTTATACGAATAATGCCGAATCATATTTTGCACTGCTCAAAAGGGGCGTTCACGGCATATTTCATCACGTCTCAAAACAACACCTACACAGATATTGCGATGAATTTAGCTTTCGTTGGAATAACAGAAATGTTACTGACGGCGAAAGAGCAACGCAGGCAATAAGAGGCATTGAAGGCAAACGGTTAATGTATAAGGTGAATTGATGGGGGAAAATGTGTCGAAAGAACAAAAACAAGTAATTTTAGCAGAAGGTTATATCCTTGACCGTGCGACCAACAAACCTGTGGATGGGAGAAAACCAGAGGAGAAAATTCGTCAAGAATATGAATTAGAATTACACGAAAATTACGGATATGATTATAAACAAATGGACATAGAAGTCCCGATTCAACGCGGAGAAAAAAATAATCCAAAAAATATAAATGAAAAAGCGGATATGGTAATATATAAAACCTGTGATTCAAATAAGCGCGACCAAAATAAGGACATTCTTGGAATTATAGAAACAAAACGCCCTTCAAAAAAAGACGGATTAAAACAACTGATGAGTTATATGTCCGCTACTTGTTGTAATTGGGGAGTATGGACAAACGGCGAAGGGACTGAATATGTATATCACGACCTTAAAACGGGAGAATGTAAGACAGATTATATTTATCATATTCCAAGTCAAGGCGAAACATTTGAAGATATAGGGCGATTAACCAAAAAAACATTGCAGCCGGTAAAAACTCTAAAACCGATATTTAAGCGTATTCTATATACGCTTTATTCCAATACAAATATAAGCCGGAAAGAAAAACTTGGAAACGAAATGACACGATTGATATTTTGCAAAATATATGATGAGAAATACGACTTGGATTCCCCCCCCCAATTCAAGATTGGATTTGATGATACACCAGAAGCCGTCAAAAAGAGGGTAGTAGAATTATGGAAAAAAGTCCAAGAAGAATTGTCCGATGATGGTGTTTTTGAAAAATACGAAAAAATCGTTCTCGACCCAAAATCAATAATGTATATCGTCGGAGAATTAGAAAAATTCAGTTTATTAAAAACCGATAAAGATGTTGTTGGTGATGCTTTTGAAGTATTTGCAGAAAGGCAGTTTGTTGGAGAAAAGGGCGAATTTTTCACTCCGAGAGAAGTTGTGAAAATGGCTATTGGTATTATAAATCCTCAACCCAAAGAATACGTGCTTGACCCCGCTTGTGGAAGCGGTGGTTTTTTGATTTATGCTCTTGAACACGTATGGAATCAAATGGAAGAAAGTCCCAAATATAGAAGCGATGAAATAAATAACATAAAAAGAGATTTTGCACAGAAATATTTTTATGGCATTGATAAAGAAATCGACCTTGTAAAAATTTGCAAGGCATATATGTCTATTATTGGGGACGGCAGAAGCAATATCGCTAAAGCAGATAGTTTGAAAAGTCCAAAAGATTGGGAAGATACTGCCAAAAATATATTTACAAAAGACGACCAGATAAAAACTTTTGATGTTATACTTACGAATCCCCCGTTCGGAAGCAATATTAAAATTAAACATAAAGAAATTCTCGATAATTACGAACTTGGTCATAAATGGAGAAAAAATAAAGAAACAGGAAAATGGGAAAAAACAAACGCCACAAAAGAAACTGAACCGCAAATTTTATTTGTCGAATTATGTTTGAATCTTTTGAAGGATGGCGGCAGATTAGCTATCGTATTGCCTGATGGTGTTTTCGGTAATCCTACCGATAGTTATATTCGTGAATGGATAAAGGAAAAAGCAGAAATTGTTGCTGTCATAGATTGTCCACATACAACATTTATGCCTCATACTCATACAAAGACAAGTGTTTTAATTTTGAAAAAATGGGAAAAAGTAAAAAAAACCAACTATCCCATTCTTTTTAGCATTGTTGAAAAATGCGGACACGATAATAGGGGGAAAGATTTATATATTAAGGATAAGAACGGGGCAGAAGTTAAAGATGAGGAATTTTCTAAGGCAGTTAAAATATACTATGATAATGAGAATCGAATTATAAAAAATTACAATCGCTTGGGATTTACTCAATATGAAGGAAAATTAAAACGCGGCATTTTAATACCGAGATATTACAATCCTGATACTATCAAAGAACTTGAGCAGATTGAAAAAAGTGGGCGATATGAATTGAAAAGCATCAAAAAACTTGTTGATGAAGATATATTAAAAGTAAGAAATGCTCCTTCTACAATCGAAAGTCGAGAATACAATATATATGGCGAAGTACCCTTTCTGCGAACATCCGATTTGGGTGCGTATGAACCCCGAAATGACGCTGTCCAAAAAGTTAGCAGAGAAATATATTTAAGATATAAAGAGAAACAGAATCTAAAAGAGGGGGACGTTCTTTTTGTAAAAGACGGCACGTATAGAATAGGGGAAACAGCAATCCTCACTAAATATGACCTTGAAATGCTTGTTCAAAGCCATTTCTTAATACTACGCTCATTGGATAACGACAAAATAAATCCATATCTATTGTTGTATTTACTAAATGTTCCTATTGTAAGAAAACAAATTAGTGAAAAAACATTTGTTCAAGCAACACTATCAACTATCGGTGAAAGATTTTACGAAGTGGTTCTTCCTATTCCCTTAGATATGAATGAACGAAATAAACGAGCACAAATATTACAAAGCAAAATAAGCGCCCGTGCAACTTTGAAAAACGAAATAAAAGAAATGTTTTGAGTGATATGAAATCCCAAAAGAAAAAATCAGACCGCCTCAAACCTTTATCGCTTTATCCGTTAAAGGCAGAAGAAGCATTGGCGGCGTTTATGAAAGTTAATCCGAAGAAAAAAAAGAAAAAATGAGGTTTGGTTTGTCAAGTGTATAATTCCCAATAATTAAATATATTTACAATAAAAAGATAAAGGATTGTGTTGGAAGATGTCCACACGCTAAGGAACATAAGAAACGAGTATCTTGTTCTGGCCGTGGTTGTATTTGCTTCGATGACAGACGCCAACTTAACGATAGCCGTTGCGTACCTGTCAGAAAGCGAAGGTGAAATAATGCCAAAGGCAAAAAGGACGGACAGGTTTGTGGTGGGATTTGATGGTGATAATTGGATATGGGGCAAAGGCGTAAACCGGCAAGATAGAACTATACGCACTATGACGACCGAAGAAACCAAAGAGCGTTTCGATTATTTTGATAGGCAAGACGTCGGTGCGGTCATTTACCGGCTTGTCCCTGTCAAGGTCAAGAAGCCGAGGGCAAAATGAGAATCTGGAAATTAAATATAAAGTCCAATAGAGGCCCATATCGGTTTAGATTTTGGACTTGCTCTGAATCTTTTTATGGTGAAGATTAAGAAACAGTGAGTAACTGTAAGTATCTGCAATACCCTCTTACTCACACTTTCTCACACTTACTCATATATTTCGTTAAGAGCATCTATTATTCGCCTATCCTGCAAAACCATTTGTTTTTTTTTTCTGATAACTGATTACGCCCGCGGGCTTTTTGGCTCGATTTGGTTTGGGTTTTTGTCGTTGGAAGTGTGGTTTTTTCTTGGAGTAAAAAATGAACAAGAGCGCGTTTGAGAAATATCTTAAAAGGCCTGAACATAAAGGTTGTGGTTGTAAGGTTTGTACTAAACACGTTTGGCTTGCCACTTTGAAGTGGGCTTTGAGGCAAAAATCAAAACAATCTTTAATAGTTAAGGTTTTGGACGCGAATAAAATCCGTGCCGAGATTAGAGAAGGTTAAGGTGGAAGATGATTAGAATGGTTAAGAAAGTTATATGTTTCTTGCGCGGGCATAAAAAATATCCGTGGTCTTATAGATGTGTGCGCTGCGGGAGGGTATTATGACCGCCATAGACCTTATTCCGCTTATCGGCAACGAGCCGGAGTTTCGGAAAGCAATCAGACCATTCGTAATGCCAAAGCCGTGGAGGCACTATCTTAGATACACCAGACACAAACCGGCAATATGTGAAAAATGTGGCAAGAGTTTCTCTTTTACGGTGACGGGCTTCAATGCGGACAAGGAAGATTGCCCCGTCCCCGACACCTTCACCGGCGGCTTGGGAGATTTGGCGTTTGAGTTGAGAACAAAAGCGTATTTTGAAAATTGTGCAGCTTTGAGTTTTGCACAACGGATTGTTTATGAATACTTGGCTAATCCAAAACTTGCCAAAGAGGGATACGATGCAGTTTTTGAATTTGCTAATCAGAACGCCAAGTTTTTTGAGGATTACAAAGATTTCTATTCAGATAAGGCTACTCCATATCACTGGATAATCGCCGCATTGCTGGCGTTGGAAATGGCAGGTAAAAAATGACAGGAAATAAGATACAAGAAGCGATTGGATTAGTGAGCGAAGAGCTATCACAAGGTAAGCCCATAAGTGGCTTCACATATAAAAAACTACGTTTCCTTCTCGCCTCCGTGCAGGAGGAAAATGTGTGTCCGGTTTGCAAGGGAGAGAAAGAAATTGAGGGTAAAGAATTTCACAAACAAATAATATCCGTCCCTTGCCCCGACTGTTCCGATGGCACATACCGAAGCTGGGCAGAGAATGAGATTAGAAAAATAGGTGACGCCTACGAAATAATGAGACAAGGCGCGGTTGAACATACAAAGCAGTTGGCTGAGAAGGATAAGCAGATTAAAACATTAGAGGGATGCTGGCAATCAGACCACGATAATTGTAAAGCATTAGGAAAGCAGATTTCCTCTCTTACGGCGCAACGTGATGAAATCATAAAAGAGTTAGGTGTATGGTCAAGGAAAGCAGGATTACTCACGACGGAGGTGGAAAAGCTAAAAAGCGAACAAAAACATATCAAAAATCTTTGCCGCGTCTTCGATGAATTTGGTGAATTATTCGACCCTGAATGTGTGTTGCCTGATTTAGCAGACAATGTAATGTATATGGTTGCCACAAAACAACAGCAACTCTCCGCCAAAGACGAGTTGATTGAGAAGTTGAAAACTGCGTTGCAAAGTATATCGGAGTATTGGAATCAAAACGAAAACGACAGGGCTATGAATGATGCTCTGTATTATATGATTGAAACTGCCGATGCCGCCCTTGCCGCCGCAGAGCAGAAGGAGAAGAAATGACCTGCGTTTGGTCCGTAGCATTTTGGTCGGTTGTAGCGATACTTGCTTTTATGGGCATTATCATTCTGGCTTGCATCTGGTATCTGTTCAGGTGCTATCTAAATGGGACGTTTCCTAAAGGCGATTTATCGGGAAGGAAGGAAAAATGAAGTGCGAAGATTGCAGGTGGTGGTCGGTCGAAGATTTAACTATTGTAAAAAAAGAAACAGTAGAATGGGGGTATTGCCATAGATACCCTCCTGATAAAAGAGAATACAGGGGAAGGCCAACTGTTAAAGGCGGATTAAGAGGCAATTGGCCCGAAACTTACGCCAATGATTTCTGCGGCGAATTTGCAGAGAAGGATAAGCCGTGATTGTTGCCAAGTTTAAGAACTCGGTATGATATAAGTTTTTCTCTCCCTCCGAACTGTCTGTCCGCTGTCTCACTGGCACGGCAGGCAGTTTTTTTTATCTCTTATTCAGCATACTACGTTTTTGACACCAAAAAGAGCATACTACTGTTTCACTACTAAAAAGGCTATATACACACCTTTATTATATAAGGATATTTATTTTTTTTTATATTGTGTGTGGGGGAGAGAGGAGGTATATTATTCGATTATTCGCTAAAAACCGTGTTTTTCCAAATTAGGAGATTATTATGTTAAAGAAATCAACCCCGTTGGCACGATTTAAGAAGGTATTGGCTAAATACATGGTTATAGATGATATGTCATACATAGACATTGTTTGTGGTGTGTTGATGGCTAATAAACTGGATAGTAAGCCTGTGTGGTTGTATCTTGTTGGTGTGCCATCATCAGGCAAAACTGAGATACTACAGGCTTTCCAGGGTGATGGTGTTGTACAGATAAGCACTTTAACAAAGCACAGTCTTGTATCGGCGTATGTAGCTCCACGGGAAAAAGGTGTTAAAGGCAGGCCGAAAGTTGACCACTCGTTGTTGCCACAGTTAGATGGTAAAACAATGATAATCAAAGATTTTACAGCTATCCTTAGCGCACAGTATGAAACACTGCATGAGATTGTGGGCCAGTTGCGGGATTGTTATGACGGCAGCCATACGCGAAAAACAGGAATGGATGAAAAACCTATTACTTATCGGGCCAAGTTCGGCATTATAGCGGCTGTGACACCTATTATTGACAAGCACAAAGGTTTGCTCGCGGAATTAGGCGAAAGGTTTCTGACCTGCCGTATGCCTGATATAAGTAAGGATGAGGACTATAGACGCTGCTGGAAAGCAACTGAGTATAACAGAAGCACTATACAGCAGGAGGCTGAGATAAAAGCAGCAGCCGCTGAAATTCTTGCTACGCCTCTTATAAAAGTAACTATTGGTGATTCTCAGCGTGCCAAGATATTAGAGCTTGCTCAATACGCTACCAGGGCCAGATGTGAGGTCAGTCGTGATAAATATACACGGGAACCGGAAATGCCTTCACCTGAAGCGACTGTACGCCTGCATAAACAGTTGTGTAATCTTGCCGTTGGTATAGCGATAGTACATGGTAAGAGCTATATTGATGCGGAAATACAAAGACTTGTTCATAAGGTTGCGCTTGACTCCCTTACACTTAAACGACTGAAAACACTGCGGATACTCTATGACGCATGGCCTCGTTCTGTTCCGACAAAAGACGTAGTTGCCAAAATAGGTTTTACAGATAGTATCATACGCCAATGGCTCGATGACCTTTTAATGCTTGAGCTTATAACTATGCACACTGAAGATGGTAATAAAATGTGGCAGATAAAAGAAGCGGCACTGCTGACCCGCGTGTGGAGATAGATATGATAATCAATCGAATATGGGCAATGCCTAACAAGTGGACATTCAAAATTAAACCGATAACAGACCTGCTTGCGCGATACGTCAAAGATGGTAAAGGATGGGCCGACCCATTTGCAGGCCAAACCAGCCCGGCAGAATATACAAATGACCTCAACCCTGTGAGTTGTGCAAAGTTTCATATTGAAGCAGTAGAGTTTTGCAAACTGCTGCGGCACAATCTGACCGGCTGTCTTATTGACCCGCCATATTCATATCGTCAGGTGACAGAGTGTTACAGGATAGCAGGCAGAAAAGCATCAGCAATGGATACGTCATCAAATTTTAGAAGTCGTGTGGCAAATGAAATAGCACCTAAAATTCGTCTCGGTGGTATATCAATATCCTTTGGCTGGAATACAGAAGGTCTGGGCAAAGGTAGAGGTTTTGAGATTATTGAAATTCTGCTGGTTGCACACGGTAGTAGCCATAACGATACACTGGTTACTGTCGAGAAAAAGATAAAAATGTAGTGCAATGGCCTCACAGTGGGGTTAAGGCTATTTAGACCCTGTATTGGGTCGGATTGGACGGACTTTTTCAATCCTGTGGGCTGCCAGAGGGGTTGTTAAGCGTCTCTTGGCCTCGGCGATGCGCCTGTTAGACAGTTTGTATGTCATAGCTGTGTAAATTCAAAAAAAGAGCTGAGCGCCGTTGCCTAAGCATCCCTGAACGGCGCTCAGCAGTTAGTCATTCCTGACCGTCATCCTTGTTTACAAATACTGACCCATACGCTTTTCCTTTCGGACATCATTAGCCGTGTCGTCATCTTGTGACGTTGCCCGCAGGGGGTCGGTATAACACTACAGTCCCAGTCCCTCAATTAAAGCGTCCTTGAGGTCATCGTCCTTCTTGTAATCTGTAGGGTCGAGACCGTACTCTTTGGCCAGCTTGACCAGCTCGATGCGCTTCATCTTCTTGATGTCAGCCTTAGTTGGGGTGTCACCAGATGGCTCAGCAGCTTCCTCGGCGGGGGCTTCTGTCTGCTCTGCTGCCTCACCGTCTTCTAAGGGGCCGATGAAGTCCACGTTGGTAAACTCGTCCCTGCTTCTCACCTGGAACGCAATGCGCATACCCTGTGCCTGTTCAAGTACGTCGCCGATGTCCGACATACTTGTTGGCGGCTCAAGACCCAGTGCGGCCAAATCGCCTTTGAACCACGACAGATTGTCCTGTGTAACCAGGCCGTTGAACTTCCTTATCTGCCTGCCAACACAGTCACCTGACGTGACTATTAGATTCCAGCGGCACTGCAAACGACCATTACGGGATTTTTCGATAAGAACTTCCTCGATTGTTCCCTCGTACTGGCCATCGGGCAGGGGAGCGCCGAATGTCCTTGCCTCGGCTGCATCCCACTCTTTTTGCAGGTCTGCGAGGCCATCGGCTGCACTGCCGCCTTTGCCTGCTGCAGGTTTGACAAATTTCTTTACTAACTTTTTGACTGGTGACATAATCGTGTTCTCCTAAACTACATAAGGGTTAATAAAACGTACGTTCTACTTACTTACAATTTTTTAGTCTTTGATATACCACGCTTTGAGACGCGGCAGGTTGTCGAGAACGAGCATAATCTGCCGCTTAGTAATGTTAGCTGCTCCAAGCTTTTCTTCAGCTTGTATATCGTTGTAAACTTCTTCTCTGTGAACAGACACAGACTTGGGTGCTGTAATACCGATACGAACTTTATAGCCGTTCACGCCAACTATGGTGATTTTTATGTCATCACCGATAACAAGTGATTCGTTGACCTTTCGAGTTAGTACAAGCATATTGACTCCTTTCTGTCTATTCAGCCTTGTTAAAAGCACGCATGATTTTGAACACGGCTTCCTGCTCCGTCTTAAACTCGATGCAATCCGGCAGCTTACCTGTTCTGTCGCCTGCGTCTCTAATCTCCGTGGGTTTTGTATAGATACAACGCTTTTCACCAAGAGCATCTTCATCTCTGCCTCTTTCGACAAAGCCCATATTCAAAATCATATCTACAAGCGGGTTGATGAATCCGTATGTTCGTTTGGCTAAGTCCGGCACTTCTTTTGTCACCTTTATACGACGTGATACAATCTCGCGGGTCTTTGAGTGCGCTATGAACGCAACACCTTTGCCAAGATTGACCAGCCGCAAGACCCAGAAAGCGAACTCATCACCGAAAGCTTCCCACCCCTTCCCCCATTCTTCGTCTGATGGATGTGATATACCGTCTCTGCCACATACCCATTGCATTGCTGCCTTACTCAGATTAGTTACAGTATCGATGCACCACAACTTAGTGTCCTTAATATCATTTGGATGTCCTTCAGCCCAAAGGACAAACTGTCTAAATGTAGCCCAGTCGGGTATAGGCGTCTTTCTGACTTTAACAGCCCTATAACCAGGCTCAGTCGGTAAAAAGTATACTCCTGGAAATTTGCTGAACAAAGTGGTCTTGCCAATTTTAGGTTCACCGTAAAGCAGTATCAGGTGGTCTAAGAATTTGCTGCCTTGTTTAGTGGCATTGACCTCAAATACTATATTAGCAGCCTTCTTTTTATACGCTGCCGCTGCTATCTGGTCTGAGTTGCTGTTGTTTTGTTGAACGAAAGCCATAAAGGATTCCTTTCTGTTTTCTATTAAACTTCATTTCCCCAAACAGTCCAGCCCGCACGATGTTGTCGTGCAAATAGTTCTATGCGTGGACTGTCAGATATGTCTTCAATATAGCGATAACTTTCTTCAGGTTTTTGTGAGTGTTTTTCAGGAATACCCGTCTCTATTATATTTGGCCGGTATCGACCCTTGTTAAACTGGCACTTTTCTTTGTAGGCAAACAGTATAGTTTGTGTTCGATGAACAAAATAATTGCCACAACCAGACGGTTTTATCCAATGTATTGGGGCGTGAAACTTAAAACCCCAGTGTCGAATTAACGCAAAGCCAGCTTCCATAAACTGATTAGTTGTCCATAACCAGAGATGGCATCCTTGTTCTGCTAAGTTATTTATCGGAAGTTGCTTTATTTCATCAACGGACATCACAGGGTAAACTAATTTAGCAGGCCGCAATTTGCGCGTCTGGTATAATCCTGTCAACTTCATCGGCCACGGAGGGTCGATAAGAATAGTCCTGTATTTTTTCTTTGGGAAAGGTATCATATTTGCAACTCTGCCTTCTCTTCATCGTACATAAATTCACGTTGTTGATACAGCCGTGTGTATAATTGCCATTTAGCCATATTACGACATAATGGCAGATATGTGCAGGCCCCGTAGTTGAGGCACTGCTTGTCATTGCACGGCCAGTGGTATGGGTCTAAGATGTCTTTCTCAGGACACTGATACTGTTTCAGCAGTATTTGTGTCGCTCGCACAATGTCCTTGCCCGCCTGCTCAATAGTATTACGACCCATCGTGAGCATATATGGAAACTGGTGTGTCTGCGGGTCGGCGATGAAATACCACTCTGGCCGCTTGACCAAATCGGTTTTGATTTCCTGTACGAAAGCCTCGCGGCTCTGGCCCTTTTTGATATATTTAGAAGGTTTTCTGAACACACAGAAAGCGCACTTACTGGGGAATCGCTGATGCTCCTGCTGCATTTGATAACCGTAGCCGTGTATCTGGTGGTCAAAAGACAAGGCCTCGAAGTATGAATTATTGACACTCTTGGCTGTTTTGATTTCAAACAGCGCGTCATCTTTACCTGCTGAACCACCACCGTCTACTTGTGAACAGAAGGTCACGCCGGTGTCGGCTACCTGACATCTAAATTGTCTCTCCGTCCAGAGCATCTTCAGACGATTAACCCACGGTTGAATAGAAGCGGCTTTGATGAACAGTTGAATTATCTGTACCTGAAGGTCAAGCTCGTCCAAATCTTCTGTAGTGATGGTATAGCGTTTCTGTCGCTTCTTACTCTCGGTTGTCAAAGCGAACAGGGCTTTGCTGATGTTATGCGTCATCAAGAGGGTTTCAAAGCCCGCGTGCAGAACAGAGCCGTAATGAAAATTGAGGTTCACCTTGCGGCTCTCCAGATTCAACACGCGATTCCAGAAGTATTTACGCAAACAGCTTGTGTCCTGTAATTTGTGGACAGTTACACACTTGAGTTTTGTTGACGGTGTTATGTCACTCATTTTACGCCTCTTATGTTGATGTCTTTTATCTCCACCGTGAATGTTATCTGGTTTGGCTCAGTGCAGTCAGGCAGAACAATCCGTGTGCCTTCTATACTGCTTACAATCATACCTGTCTTATTACTAAAAGTGTTGGCATACAACAACAGTAATAGAAGCACTAAAACTCCGCAAGTAACGCTGTTTCTTTTTAGCCATTCTTTCATAATGTATCAGCCTTTCTTACAGCCTGTATTATCAAAGCAGGGACGAATCTGCTTACCGAGCTTGGCGAGCAGAAAAACAATGGTATACCATATTCACATATTATCTTAGCAGACCAATAATAAACTGTCTGCGGAGTCAACTGACTACCTTTCCTCTGCAATATCTTCGACGTATAAGCAATCTGCTCATCCACAAAGGCATCCTCGACCACAATGCACTTGACCGGAAATTTACCCAGCCTGCCCAGATAACGCTCAAAGCGGGGTCTGTCACCACTGGTCAGGTTGGCGAATAGTTCTTTGAAGCCGCTCTTCTTTTCAATCGCAATCTTAGATTCGTATCCTTCCACGGTGTAGTCGCCGACAGCCAGACGTTTAATCTTGACAGGCCATTGCTGAGACAGGAACGACCATGGTTTATGCTCACGGTCGTCGCGCAGAATTACTATCTTTTTCGGGTCAACAGGTTTTGGTCGTCGCTTAAATCTCATTTTTTCTTTCTCAAAGCCACAAGCGCCAGAGCAATCAGCATACTAATACTAACTTTAGACGGATTCCAGTTCACATAGGTGGTTAATGCCGTCTGCATAATCGTCATCAGTGTGTTGTTGTCTGCTGGTATGGTCAGGCCGGTGTCAACGGCGCCTTGACCTAATATGACCGCCGTGGCATACTGCTTCTCAGCCTGTGTTAGGTTCGGGTCTGCCCATACTGACTCAACTGCGGCTGTTTTAGCGTCCACGACTTGCTGGACTTTTAGAACATCCTGCGCTGTTTGCAGTTGTTCTGCCGTGCAGCCTGCTGCAAACAGACAGCAGGACAGTAACAATACTAATAATTTAGGTGACATTGGTATCTCCTTCTAAAAAAATATGTTTCGACGTTCTATACTACGCGAACACTTTCTTCTTGGTAAATTTTCAGTCCAGGTATGTCCCGCTCGCCCTGCCGTATGGCCTCTCGTATCGCACCGTTGTCAATGTCAAGATACTGTACAGGCACTTTGGCTATGTCCACGAGGTCAAAAGTCCATCGCTTTGTGGTCTGTGAGTCGCCGACATTAGCCAATACTGCTTCGGCCTTCATCTGCAACTGTTCCGCTTTGGCCTCGTCAGGCTCATTCTGCGCCTTCTCAAGTAACTTCTGCTGCCTCGCCTGGGCCTGTTCTTCTCTGACTTGGCGGAAGCTGAGTATCTTATCACGGATAATGGTATCAGCTTGAGTCAGCGGCTTTGTCAACTGTTTGAACAAGGCATTGACCTCTTTGAGCGAAGCATTGAGCGGCTTGGTAATGGCCGTACGCTTGGCCTCGATACCGTCGATGTGCTTCTTAATCTGTGTCAGCACCTGATACGCTTCGGTCTCGCTGTCACTGTCTTTGATGACTAATTTGCCTGCTGCAAGTACGACAGGCTTAGTCTCTTTCTCGATGCGGACCAGTTCAGTTGATGGTACGCCTGCTATTGTTGCTGTTGTTTTTTGTGTTTTTGCCATTTTGTTCTCCTTATATTTTTATTTTTACTTTTTCAGCCCAATTAGAAACAGATTTGGCCACGTCCACCCGTAACCTCAGTCCACGGTCAGTGACTTGAGCGATTTCTGTCATTTTTCTAATAATGGTTTTTGTAAAGACATATTCAAGTATACCTTTTTGCAACACTTCAATTTGAATCTCATCGTGGACTGGCAGTATAATACTTTCTCTCTCGTTGTCTAATTCTTCAGCAACATTGATTAACGC
>JAQURJ010000038.1 GCA_028715705.1 Phycisphaerae bacterium
GGAGAAGCCTGACTTTTTCCTCAGGGGAGAACTTTTTGCGTTTGTTTGCCATGAGCATTTCCTTTCTTTGATTTACATACTAACTCAAATTCAGGAAATGTCCAATTCCGACTGAAGCATTACAAATCGACATCAAGCCGCTGCATTGACTCGCGTATCCTTTTATAGGTTGATTCGGCATTGATATCGTCATCAGGTTCAACCCTCAGATTCCACGGCGACCACTTTGTGGACAGAATCACCTTTTCCCTATATCCATCCTTGAGGGCTTTGGCTAATTTTGGTTCGCTGTCAACGTATCCTCTTGAAGTGTCGATATAGATAAATCCGGCGTCAATAGCCTGCCGTATCAATGAGACAGCCTCGTCATCATCCTGCGGAAACCGCATTGCCCCAATACTTACAGCAGATACTTTTAGTCCTGAACGCTTTCCGAATGATTTTGTTATTCGCAGTTTTGCGGCCATAGGCTTATTATACTAAAAGAAGCGGAAAATACAAACCGTTGGATTTGCGGACCAGCAACCAGTAACCAGAAACAAGTAACCAGCAACTAACTACTATTCTTCTTCGATCTTTTTAATGCGATTTTTGTGTCTTCCGCCCTCGAATGGCGTTTCCAGCCACAGTTCCACTATCTCCAAAGCCTCTTCTACGGCCATCATTCTCTGGCCGAGTGATAACATATTGGCATCGTTATGTTTTCTGCTCAGAGCCGCGGACCGCAGATCCCATGCCAGACCGCAGCGAATACCTTTTACCTTGTTAGCTGTGATTGCCTCACCATTACCCGAACCGCCCAGTACGATACCCCGCTCAAACCTGCCGTCGGCTACAGCCTGGGCGACAGGGCGAATGAAATCGGGATAGTCAGCCGATTCCTCATTAAATGTGCCGAAATCCTTGACATCATGTCCCATCTCGATGAGCTTGGTCTTGATTATTTCCTTGTACCTGTAACCGGCATGGTCCGAACCAATAGCTATTCTCATAATAACATCCTTACTAAAATCCTTATTTAGCGGACATTATACAGACAATGCAAACCGCTTCAAGAAATTAAGGATAGGATTACGGGGTCTGTTCGATAGCCGAATCTGGCAAATACGTACCGCATATTGGCCTGCTGAATTTTGGTTCGATGTTAAAAAGCTATGCTTCGAGCCGAAAATTACCCGCGGCAAGGATTTTTATCGGGTCGTCCTATAAAAATGTAAAGTTTTTATGAAGTTTTTGCCGAATAAAAGGATGAGCTGAAAGTGCGTTTTTAGTATTGATAACAGTGATTATTTGGCGAATAAAGTTAACGTGTTGAAACACGGAGGTTTCAGTGAAGACGATAGCGATAGTAAATCAGAAGGGCGGCTGTGGAAAAACCACGATTTCCATAAACCTTGCCAGTTCTTTGGCCCGGCTTGGTCACAAGACGTTGCTGGTGGATATGGATCCTCAATCGCATTGTGCGGTCGGCCTTGCAGTTCCCGAAGAGCAGATCGAACAGAGCATTTACGATGTTCTCATAAATCAGAGCCGCAAAGACCCCGCCAGGATAACCGAGATTCTCTGGCAGATAAACGATAGTCTGGAACTTGCGCCGGCGAGCCTGGACCTTTCGTCTTTCGAGGTGCAGATGACCGGCATAGATCAGCGTGAGTATTGTCTAAAAAAAGTACTTGAGCCGCTCAATGGTACGTATGAATTCTGCATCATCGACTGTCCGCCGGCTGTGGGGCTTTTGACGTTTAACGCTTTGCGCGCGGCTACTGAGTGTATCGTTCCGGTCGAGACGGGCTATTTCGCCCTGCACGGTCTCAGCAAGCAGCTCCAGACTCTGGATGTGCTGTGCCGCAAATCCACCCAGCAGATGAACGTCAAAGTGCTGGCAAGCATGTACGATATCCGAACCAAGATGGCGCGGGAGGTTCTCGGCGAGCTTCGCAAGCATTTCGATGATAAAATGTTCAAAACAGTCGTGAACTTCAACACTAAAATCAAGGAAGCGGCCAGTTTCGGCCAGCCGATATGCGAATATGACCCTTCGAGCAAGGGACAGGCTGATTTTAGCAGCCTTGCGCAGGAAGTGCTCGGAAAGCAGGCCGCAAGCCAACAGAACAAGCAGATTGTTAATTCTTTGACCAGCCAGCTTCAGGCGATAAGCACCTCGGCCGATGAGATACTCGCCGAGGCGAAGATGAAAAACACACGCCTTGCCGCGAAATCGGATGACGTTTCATTTCTGCTTAACAGCTCCAAAGAACAGATACTCGGTGAGACTGACGAACCGCTGGAAATCGTTGACGAACAGCCGGTTGAACTGATGGAGGCAGAGCCAGCAAAGCCTACCCTCGATGAGAAGCTAAGCGACTATTACGGTGTCAGTCAGATCGATGGCGCGGTGATGTTCGTGACGCTTTACCCGCGTGCGGCTTCGGTTCAGATAGCAGGTGACTTCAACAACTGGCAGCCGCAAAATTCCAC
This sequence comes from Phycisphaerae bacterium, assembly GCA_028715705.1. Taxonomy (GTDB): domain Bacteria; phylum Planctomycetota; class Phycisphaerae; order Sedimentisphaerales; family Anaerobacaceae; genus JAQURJ01. Next base: position 2,479 of record JAQURJ010000038.1, read on the forward strand.
TATGGAACGCGTTGGCAAGAGCGGAATATGGCAGACGAAAGTAAAAATGAATCCAGGAAGATATCGCTACCGCCTTGTGGTTGACGGCCAATGGCAGCAGGACCCATACAACGAAAAGATCGAACTTAATCCTTACGGAGGATTCAACTCGGTGCTGGAAGTAAAATAAGAAGCGTTGTTCGATTTTTTCGGCCTCGGTAGTTACTCCGGGGCTTTTTTATGCGCGTTTTTGGAGGGCTTTGGTTCAGCAGATAGGGGCGAAGTTGTTTTTGGTAGATGAAATCTACCGCCAGTCGGCGGGGTAATAAACCGAGGTCTGTGAAATATTGAATTTGCGAGCAAGCATCTCGACCAGCGAATCGGTCCTTTTTAATTGATACTCGGTCGGTTTTGAGCTGGGTGGCGCGTTTATTACGCATACTCGAATTGTGCGGCCTGTGCCATACCAATCCCTGCCGGGAATAGCGGACCATTGATTCTGCCATTTGGCGGTGCTCTGTATTTGGCCGTCCTGCCCGCCCAAATCGTTACAGACCACAAAATGACAATTGAGGTCTTCAGGGCTGCTCAAACCAGCCAGAGAGGCTAGCTGCTCGATATTACCAGCCTTTGTCTGGCTGTAGTAAACTTCGATGCGGTTCCATCGGGTCGAGATTTGAGGAGACTGAGATAAAAGAGCGTTTTCGATGGAATTGAGCCGGTAATAGCTGGAAAGACAAAACGGACCAGCCGCGGGAGCGTTATTGCCCAGAGCGAGCAATACTATCGCACCAACCGTCATCGAAATCAAAAGCGCAGCCAATACCTTGGCTGCTCGCGACCGATTTGCCATATTCATCCTTGAACCACTAAAATTTTGGTAATATCCATATTACAGCCCCCGAAAGGGTTGAAAGTCATACTAAAAAAAATATCGGTTCTTAACAAGGCTTTACTTTATAATTTGAAGGAAATTTTGTTTTGTTTTCCAAAAAAAACAAAACTCATCGATTCCATATACCGGATCGCGGCCTGGTGTAAGCATGAGAGCTGAATATTTTTTTTCTGTTATTTTTTTGCTGAATTCGTTACATTGTTAGTGAAACTGTTTGGGGTTATTTATGAATGAAGCTCGTACTCGCAGTAGGAAAATCGAATCTGTGATCAGCTTTTTGCTGCTGGCAGTTCTTGTCGGCATCGTTGCAGGGGTTTTTATCAGACAGTTCGGCACGGGCAGCGAAAAGTTCGGAATAGACCCGGTTGCGGCGGGGGTGATAGAGTTTGATATCGAAACAGCCCAAGCAGTTACGCCTCAGATTAATTTGTCCAAGTGGACGCCGACAAATTTTTTCGCTGCTGGCAAAAGCGAAGTTTATACAGCCGACACGCTCTACGAAAAGATTAATGGCAAAGCGCCATTATATACCGATGCTGGATTTGAAAGGCTTTTTACGCAAAGATACATGTCGGCGGATTCACAGTTGGGGATGGAGCTTTATCTTTTCGTAATGAAGGACGCGACAGCGGCATTTACGGTATATAGTACACAAAAGCGACCACAAACTGAGCCTGTCGAAGAATTGGGGCAGGCATATCGGACCAGCAACGCTCTGTACCTTGCGCACGGAAAGTTTTATGTGGAGCTGGTTGGTTTTGCTGAGGACCAGCGGCTGTTTGCGGCCCAACTTACGGTCGGCAGACAGATTGAAAAAGAGCTTGTTGTCGAGAAAGAGCAAAACGGGTTTGCCATATTCCCATCCAATGGTCTGATAAAGGGGAGCGAAAAGCTATATACGGATTCGGCTTTCGGTTTCGACCGGTTCGGCAAGATACTGACCGTCCGGTACAGGGTAGGTTCGTCGGAGCTAACCGCATTTTTAGGGGAACTTGAGAATTCACAAAAAAGCTGTGAAATGGCTGAAGGTTATGTGAATTTTCTAAAGAATAACGGTGCGATGCTTAGGGGCGAAAGCGAATTACCCGATGGCGGCAAGATGTGGAGTCTTGAACTTTATGGGTTTGGTGAAATCGTTCTAACTTGCGGAAGATTTGTCGGCGGTGTGCATGAAGCAGAAGATTTGCAGGCGGCAAAGGAACTTATCCGAACAATCGCGGATAACATTCGAAATAGATAAATTATGGAACAGCCTAACAATTTCGACAGAAGAGAGTTTCTCGCCCGATTGGGCAAGGCTGGTGTTTTGATTGCGGCTATCGGTGCTGTGTCTGGGAAGCTTTACGATAGAAAGGGCCATTCAGGGATAGATGATGCTGATATAGTTAGATTAAAAGATTTTTCCGTTAAGCCGGTAAGCGGTCAGACGATGGGAATTGCATTGGGAGCGGACAGGGCTAAAAATGCGCAAATGGCTGTCGCCGCTATTGGCGGAATGCAGCGGTTTGTCAAAAAAGGCGATATTGTCGCGATAAAGCCCAATGTTGCGTTTGCGTCACCTGCGATACTTGGCGCGACGGCTAACCCAGAATTGGTTGCCGCAGTTGTTCGGATGTGCTATGAGGTCGGGGCGAAGAAGGTTATCGTTACCGATAATCCGATAAATGATCCTGCCAATTGTTTTATGATAAGCGGAATAGGCATCGCAGCGGAAAAGGCAGGCGCGAAAATCTTTTTGCCGAAAAAATCGGCATTTGCGTTAACAAGTGTTGACGGCGGCAGGCTAATTCAGCGGTGGCCGATACTATACGAACCGCTGGGAAAAATAGACAAACTCATTGGAATTTCACCGGTTAAGAATCATAATCGCAGCGGCGCGTCGATGGCGATGAAGAATTGGTACGGTTTGCTTGGCGGGCAGCGGAATGTATTTCATCAGGATATCAACGGCATCATCGCCGAACTTTCTATGATGGTAAAGCCGACGCTGGTAATACTTGATGGTGTTGATGTGATGAGCAGCAATGGGCCGACCGGCGGCTCGATAAGCGACTTGAAAAGAACCAATACTTTAATAGCAAGCTGCGATATGGTAGCAGCCGATTCATTCGGATGCAGCTTGCTTGGATTGAAGCCGAATAATCTGCCGTATCTGCGGCAGGCCGAAAAAGCCGGAGCCGGAACAACAGATTATGAATCCTTGAACCCCAATTTCGTGAATGCATGATATGAAGATAGTAACCGTAAGACGAATAAGCCAGATAGTATTTTTCGCGATGTCCCTTTGGTTCGGGATAGTGGCCACGGTGGGAGATAAATTCTGGAATCTTCGCGGGTGGCCGGTGAATTTGTTTTTGCACAGCGACCCGCTGGTTGCGGTGGGAACGGTGCTGGCAACTCATACGCTTTACTGGGCGTTTTTGTTGGCATCGGGGGTGATGGTTGTAACGATCATTTTCGGTCGTTTCTTTTGCGGATGGGTATGTCCCTTCGGTTCGATTCATCATTTTGTAGGATGGCTTGCGCGGCGCAAAACAAAGGTTAAAGAAAGAATAGAGCTTAATCGCTATCGAAAAGCACAAGGCATTAAATACATTATCCTTGTTTTCTTTCTGGCGATGGCGGCATTTCCTTCAGCAGCGGCGAGTTTACAGATCGGTTTACTCGATCCTATATCGCTTGTCACCCGGTCATTTAATCTTTTGATTTTGCCTATTGCTGATATGGCAGCAGGGGGGTTAATCTCGGCAGAGCAAAGATTTTATGAGGGGGCGTGGCTTGTACTTACAATTTTTGCGGCGGCGGTTTTGCTGAATCTTTTTATACCGAGGTTTTATTGCCGTTTTGTCTGTCCGCTGGGTGCGTTGTTTGGCGTACTGGACAGGTTTGCTATCTGGCGAATAGGCAATCGCAAGGCGGAGTGCAACAACTGTAAATTATGTGAGCGCAGCTGCGAAGGCGGCTGCGAACCTGCAGGGCAAATAAAAATAAGCGAGTGCGTTCTTTGCTTCAATTGCCTTGACGATTGTCACCATGACCTTATCGGATACAGAATACAAAAATCCGCTGCGGGCGAACAAACAAATCCCGATATTTCCCGACGTGGTATTATTCTGTCGCTGGTCAGCGGTGTATTCGCAGTGGGGGCGGTTCGGCTGGCGAATCAGCTTGGCGGGAACGGTTATAATAAATTAATACGGCCTCCGGGTTCGCTGCCGGAAGAAGAATTTTTAAAGCGGTGTATCAAGTGCGGACAATGTATGCGGGTTTGCCCGACTAATGTTATTCAACCGGCTGGTTTTGAAGCGGGGCTTGAAAGCCTTTGGACGCCGAAATTGAACAACACCATCGGTTCGAGCGGCTGCCAGCTTAACTGTGTGACCTGTGGACAGGTATGCCCGACAGCGGCAATCAGACCAATTACACTTGCGGAAAAAAGAGGGGTGAACGAATTTGCCCAAAAGGGCACTATAAGAATAGGGACGGCGTTTTTTGATCGCGGAAGGTGTCTGCCGTGGGCAATGGACAAGCCCTGTATCGTATGTGAGGAGAATTGTCCTGTAAGTCCCAAGGCTATATATACAAGGGAATTTTTTACGACGGTCAGAGACGGCGTTTTCCTGATAAAAAACAGCGGCAACGGTATGATTACGATTGAGGGGAAATTACAGCCTCAAAAATTTGCGACCGGCGATTATTTCTGCTATGCTGATGGCCACAGGTTCAGGATAAGAGCCAATGATGAAAATGTTTTTAACTTGGGGTCTGATTTTGATCGAAGCCTCGATGCAGGCAGCCAAATCGAAGTGCAGATTCGCCTGCAGCGTCCCTATATCGATCCCGATAAATGCATCGGCTGCGGAATTTGTGAGCATGAATGTCCCGTCAGCGGTAAAAAGGCGGTTCGGGTCTCCGCTGTTGGTGAAACAAGAAATAGAGAAAAGAATTTTTTAGCAACTTAAAATATTAGGGGATGATAATATGAAGACCAAGCAAATCAACAGAAGAAATTTTCTAAGAAATGTAGGTGCGGCAGGTCTGGCGGGGGCTTTTGTTTCCAAGGTAAGTGCTAATGATCCAAATAAGGCAGAACCTAACGAACCAGTAAAAAAGACAGTCGAGCATGTAGGAAAACGCAAATTGGGAAGGACTGGAGTAGAAGTTCCAGAACTTTCGCTGGGCGCTATGTTCGATGTCACTAATAATCAAATAGCTCTCAATAAAGCAGCCGAATGGGGCGTGACATACTGGGATACGGCTAATGGTTATGCCGGCGGCAACAGCGAGCTTGGCATCGGCAAATACCTTAAGCGAAATCCCGAAATGCGGAAGAATCTGTTCATAGTTACCAAAGCCAGCGGCGCCGAAAATGTGCTGGAAATCGAACAAAGACTTCGGACGTCATTTGAAAGGATGAACACTGATTATATCGACCTCTATTATGGTGTACATGGGTTAAAGAATCCAGCCGATTTGACAGAAGGCCTTAAACAATGGGCCGCCGACGCCAAGAAACGCGGGGCAATAAAGTATTTCGGTTTCAGTACGCACTCGAATATGGCAAATTGCCTAAAAGCCGCTGCGCAGACCGACTGGATAGATGCGATAATGACAAGCTGCAATTTCCGACTGATGCAGGATAAGGAAATGCAGGAAGCGGTCGAAGCCTGTCATAAAGCCGGCATTGGATTGATAGCGATGAAAACGCAGGCATACGGACAGGGTGAAGACGGCGAGCGGGAATTGATGCAGCATTTTCTTGAAAAGGGCTTTACCAGCGGTCAGGCCAAGATTAAATATGTTCTTGACGACCCGCGTATCGCAAGTGCGTGTGTAGGCATGAAGAGTGTTTCGCTTCTTTCTGCAAATGTCGCAGCTGTATTGGATAAAACTAAGCTGACCTTGGCCGATAAAAAGGTTTTCTCTGACTATGCCAAACGGACCTGCGGCGGATATTGTATCGGGTGCGGGTTGTGTAACGGCGTAGCCGATGGGATAAGCGATACGATGCGGTTGTTGATGTACAATAACTGGTACGGTGAAAAGCAGATGGCTCGCCAGTTATTCGGTCAGATGCCGGCGGCACAAAGACAGCGTATGTTAAACGCTAATCTGGCCAAGGCCGAAAAACTTTGTCCTCAGGGACTTGCCATTTGTGCCCTTGTTACTCAGGCCGCGAGAACTTTCGCATAATAAGTATTATGGGAACTTCTAAAAATTCAACCCCCCTCCCTCACGGTCGGGGCTTTGAAAACGCAATTTTTAGAGGTTGCCTTATGTAGTAACTTCGTTTATGTCGAGCTTGCCGAGTACGGCAAGGGCGATCTTTACATTGCCGAATGGTGCGCTTACGGCGAAACCGGCAACGGTACTTTCGATTTGCTCTATCATCTCGCGGGCTATTTCAATGCCTATTGCTCTGCCTTGTTCTTTTGTTTTTGCTTGGGCCATTCGAGTCAAAAGTTTCTCCGGCACAACTACACCAGGTACTTCGTTAGCCATGAACTCGGCGTTCTTGAAACTTGTAAATGGCCAGATACCGGCGATTATGGGTATCTTGAAATCCTGTGTCTTTTCCATAAATTCAAACAGCATATCAGTGTCAAACACCGGCTGGGTTATTGCGTATTCGGCTCCGGCTTTGACCTTTGCCTTGAACCGTTCGATCTCCCGGTCAATATCGGCTGCGACCGGATTGGCTCCGACTCCGATTAAAATTCCTGTTGGCGGGTCTATTGTATTAGCGCCGATGTCGATTCCGCAGTTTAGATGTTTGACCACTCCGGTTAATGCCACCGAATCGAGGTCGAATACTCCTGTCGCCTGTGGATAATCGCCCATTTTTGGCGGGTCGCCGGTAACAAGCAGCAAATTATGAATACCAGCGGCATCTGCGCCTAAGATATCCGACTGTATACCGATAAGGTTTCTGTCGCGGCAGCAGACGTGAAGTATGCTTTCGATATCGGCGTTCTGCTGTATTTTTATGGACGTTATCATCGGGCTAAGTCTTGAGCTTGCCCGTGGGCCGTCGGGGATATTGATGGCATCAACACCCATTTTACCGCACAGCCTGGCTTTTTCGATGATATCCGAAGTATCTATCCCTCGTGGCGGAGTCACTTCGATAGTGGTGACTTTTTCGCCTGCGGCAAGCTTGGCGGCGAATCGGCTCTTTTGCGTCAAAGGTTTTTCCTGTATTCGATGTTGAGTCTTCTGTTCAACCGAAACGCTTATCACAGCCGACTTTCGATATGCCTTATCCATCGAGCGGACGGACTGTGCTATCTGCTTTATATGCTGCGGTGTCGTTCCGCAGCATCCGCCGATTATCCTTGCTCCTTTTTCAAAGAACTTTTTGGCATATTCAGCCATGTATTCCGGCGTACACATATACAGCATCCGGTTTTCTATCTGTCGCGGCATACCGGCGTTGGGCTGAACGCAGATAGGTTTATCGGTCAGGCCGGTTATTTTTTCGAGACTGTCGAGCATACCGCTTGGCCCGACCGAACAGTTCAGTCCTATTGCTGCAACGCTTTCTTTAGCGTTTATCTGCTCGATGAGTTTCTCTATCGGCTGGCCGTAGAGGGATTCGTTTCGTTCGTTGACAGTAATGGATGCAGTGACAGCCAGACCTGTCGAAGCGGCTGCGTCTATCGCTATCAAAAGTTCGTCTATATTGGCGAAGGTTTCAAGAAACAAAATATCCGCTCCGGCTTTGGCAAGCATTTGGCACTGCTGGCCGAACGCCTCGCTCAGTTCCTTTATAGCCTCTTTGTTTAGAATGAAATTTTCCAGACCGGAAGGGCCGACCGAGCCTGCTGTAAGGATATCATTATCGCCAATTGCGGCCTTGACTATCTTCACAGCCGCTTGGTTTATCTGCTCGACTTTATTGGTAAGTCCATATCGGGACAGTTTAAATTGGTTTGCGCCGAAGGTGTTGGTCTCGATGATATCTGCGCCGGCTTCGACGTAAGCGGCGTGTATCTGGCCCACCAGTTTGGCATTGGATAGATTAAGTTCCTCAAAGCATTGGTTGACGAATACGCCGCGGCCATAGAGCATCGTACCCATTGCCCCGTCGGCGACCAGAGTTTTTTTCTTAAGCAGTTTGACAAATTCTTGTTTATTCACAGGCTCGAACTATACCTTAATCGGCCTGTACTTGCAATTGCGGTTTTTGGTTTCCAGGCAGATTAATAAAAAGTTCATAGTTTTTTCATATTTGACGAATGGCGCCTGTTGAGTTATCATTTGCTAAGTTTTAGCCGTTTCAGAAACTTAATATAGGAGGATTTATGGCAGAGTATTCATTAAGTCCCACAGGGCGGAAATATCCGCTGCCCACAGCCGAAGAATATGAGACTGAGTTTAAACGTATAAGCTCTCTGGCCGAAAAAGCCCGCAGCGAGGGCAAGGAGATTGTTGTTGTGATGGGAGTCGGGTTCGTTGGCGCCGTGATGGCAGCCATTATTGCCGATACCGTTGACAAAAAGACCGGAAAACCGAATAAGTTTGTCATCGGCTGCCAAAGACCCAGCGCAAGAAGCTATTGGAAGATTCCTGTACTCAATGAAGGCGTCTCGCCGGTAAAGGCCGAGGACCCGGAAGTTGAGCCTATGATAGCAAGATGCGTCAATGAGAAGAAAACCCTTGTCGCCACATACAACAGCGATTGTCTGAAATTGGCTGATTGCGTTGTTGTGGATGTACAGTGCGATTACAGCAAGCATGACCTTGGGTTTATGCGAAGCGGTGAAGCTGAAATGACTGCTCTTGAAGACACAATGCGAACCATCGGGCAGAAAATTCACGCAGATTGTCTGGTGCTTATCGAAACGACAGTCGCCCCCGGCACTACTGAATTTGTGGCATATCCAATAATGAAAAAGGCCTTCAAAAACCGCGGCATGAATTCCGAACCAGTACTTGCACATAGTTTCGAGCGGGTCATGCCGGGCAAAGAATATGTTTCTTCAATCAGGGATTTCTGGCGTGTGTGCGCCGGCTGCAACGCAAAGGCGAAAAGCCGGGTAGAGAAACTCCTCCGTGAAGTACTTAATACCGAGCAATTCCCGCTAACCGTAATGGACAGACCCATTGAATCTGAAACCACCAAGATAGTAGAAAATTCTTACCGTGCCACTATCTTAGCGTTTTTGAATGAATGGAGCCTGTTTGCTGAGCGTAACGGTGTGGACCTTATAAAAGTCGTAAAGGCAATTAAGATGCGCCCGACGCACAGTAATATGATTTTCCCTGGCCCTGGTATCGGCGGATACTGCCTGCCGAAAGACGGCGGTCTTGGATATTGGGCCTACAAGCACATCCTTGGTTTTGAAGACGGTGATGATATCTTTAAGATTTCTCCGACCGCGATAGATATTAATGACACGCGAGGTCTCCACGCAGCCGAGCTTGTTCGTGACGCCCTCAGGAATATGGGAAGGTATATCGCCGGCTCGCGCGTGCTTATCTGCGGAGCAAGTTACAGGCAGGATGTCGGGGACACACGTTACAGCGGCTCGGAAGTCGTTGTAAGAAAGCTCGCTGAAATGGGTGCTGAGATACTTGTTCACGATCCATATGTTGAGCACTGGTACGAACTGGAAAGTCAGGATACTTATCCTTCGCCGGGTCATTCGCTGGAAAGATTTTTCCGAAACCAGGACGATTTGATAAACATCAGACCAACAAAAGACCTGCCCGCTGCCATTAAAGGCGTGGAAGCTGTGGTTCTGGCCGTTCCGCACAGCCCATACCTGGACCTCGACCCGCAGGAAATTGTAAGCTGGGCAGGATCACCGATTGCGGTTATTGATTGCTTTGGAATTCTTACCGATGACAGGATACGGCAGTATTTCAAGCTTGGCTGTGAGGTCAAAGCTATGGGACGCGGACACGTTCAGCGAATCAAGGAAGAGGTTAGAAAAGTACCTAAATAAGCAAAGGTGTTTCCGAAAATGAGATTAATTCGCTGGTGGGGAAGTAGAGTGACTGGTACTTTTTTATTCAGAGGCCGCGGATTGGCAGGGAAATAGATGCGTTGGTTTTTTTGCTGCTTTTCGGAGTTGCTTTGCGAGGCTGTTTAAGCGAATGCTTCACATTCGTTCGACATGATAAGTCGCAGGAATGATATTATCGGTTTTGCGGAGAAATTGGCTGTTGCCGTTGTGTCTATAAAGCCATACAATAGCATAAGTTATGTAAAATTAAGAGTGATGGGCGGGGTAAAACTGTTGAAATAGTCGGGTTTGGCGTTATACTATGCGGGTTTAATTTACGCCTTTATGGAAAGGATTGCTCGATGGGGCATAGCAAAAATCAGTACGATCTGGCCAGGATCAAGGAAGTTATTGACCTGATGAAGGATAACGACCTTGCTGAGATAGAGATCAAGCAGGGCGATGACAAAATCCTGCTTCGTCGCAATCAGCCGCAGCCGGCTGTGCCAAGTGTTTCGTATATACCGCAGCACATGCCGATGATGGCTTCGCCTATGGCTGCGGCTGTGCCGGGTGACACAACCTTAGAGGGGACAGGTGAGAATCTTATTGAGATCAAATCACCTATAGTGGGTACGTTTTATGCCCTGCCAAGCCCCGATGCCGATCCGTACGTTGAGGTTGGTGCACAGGTAAGTCCGCAGACGGTAGTCTGCATTGTGGAAGCGATGAAGGTTATGAACGAGATCAAGGCCGAGATTAGCGGGACTATCTCGCAAATCTGCGTCAAAAGCGGACAAGCCGTCGAATATGGACAGGTTCTGTTCAGAGTTAAACCAGAATAATCCTTTACGGAAAAGTTATGTTCTCAAGAATTCTTATTGCAAATCGCGGCGAGATCGCATTACGTATAATTCGTGCCTGTCATGAACTGGGTATCGAGGCGGTCGCGGTGTATTCGGAGGCCGACAAGGATGCTCCGTATCTCAACTTAGCCGATGAGGCGATATGTATCGGGCCTGCAAGCTCGTCAGAAAGTTATCTCAATATCCCTCGAATAATAAGCGCAGCCGAAATTGCAGATGTCGAAGCCATTCATCCCGGCTACGGCTTTTTGGCCGAGAATATAAATTTCGCAAGAATATGCCATGATTGCGGCATTACTTTCATCGGTCCGCCGGTGGAGGCGATGAAACAGCTTGGCGATAAGGTCGCGGCAAGGAAGCTCGCGATAAAAATGGAAGTTCCCGTATCGCCCGGTTCCGAAGGGGCTATACCGAACGAGGCAGAGGCGTTGAAACTTGCCGGTCAGATCGGCTATCCGGTTATGATAAAGGCCTCGGCAGGCGGCGGCGGCAGGGGGATGCGGGTTGCGCATAACGATATTTCGCTGCGTTCTGCTTTTAATTCGGCCCGAAGCGAAGCAGAAGTTGCCTTCGGCGATCCGAGGGTTTATATCGAAAAGTTCGTGGTCAATCCGCGTCACGTTGAGGTGCAGGTGTTTGGCGATAAATACGGCAACGTTCTTCATTTCTATGAACGCGACTGCTCTACGCAAAGGCGTCATCAGAAAATGATCGAAGAATCGCCGTGTCCGGTGCTTGATGAGAAAACCAGAAATAACCTTTGCGAATCGGCATTGCGGATAATTAAGGAAGCAGGATATTGGAGTGCAGGGACGGTTGAATTCCTTCTGGATAAAGACAACAATTTCTATTTTATCGAGGTTAATACCCGCATCCAGGTGGAGCATACCATTACCGAGATGGTGACAGGTCACGATCTGATAAAATGGATGCTGCGAATAGCCAGCGGCGAGAAGCTCAACCTGCGGCAGGAAGATATAAAGCATAATGGCGTGGCGATAGAATGCAGAATTAACGCCGAAGACCCAGCCAATAATTTTTCACCGTGTCCTGGTAAAATAGAAAAATATATTCAGCCCGGCGGTTACGGTGTTCGTGTCGATACGCATGTTCATCAAGGTTATACGATTCCCTCCACTTATGATTCTATGATAGCCAAACTTATCGTTCATCAGCCGACAAGGGAAGATGCGATAGCTACAATGAAGCGGGCATTACGGGAATTTGTCATTGAGCCGACAAAGACGACGATACCGGCATGTCTTGAGATTCTTTCGCACAATCTGTTCGTAAAAAACCAGATCGACACAGGCTTCATCGACAGGCATTTTTAAGTGCAAAAGGCAAAAGGCTGAAAGAAAAAGTGTAAATAACAGCCTAATGAGAGGTCGTTACCCATCTGTACCCTATACCCTAATTCAGGCATTTTTTGCGGGTGGTGGCGATCATGTTGAGCATGAAGTCGGCCTGGCTCTGGATTTGCGGGTCTATATTGGTTACGCGGGCGTTCCACTTGCGGTATTCATTGTTTAGGTGATGGCGTATCTGCTCGGCATCCATATCACCACTAACGCCGAGAATTGCGTGAGGGTCGGCCTGTTCGTGCATCGTCGCCGGCAGCATCCTTTCGCTCATCTCTCTGAACCGCTGTGGGTCGATTTGCAGCCATCTTGCCAGATCGCTGAGCAAATCCACTTCTTCTTTGACCACGTTTCCTTTTATCCTTGCCACGTGCAGGCAAAGATCGATTATATCGCAGCAGTCAGCCATCGAAGAGATAACCACCAGCTCGCGGCAGATGCTTTCAAGGTCGAGCGTGTTTCCGTCTCTGAAAAACGCTATCGTTTTATTCAGTGCCTTTTCAAGCTGACGTTTCTGGCTGCTGGTCGAATGTGTAAGTTCGATATTTCCCCTCGCCCATGTCTTTATCATCTCTATTTGGCTATCGAACATTTTTTTGGTAACCGCACTTACTGAAAAGGCCAGCGCGACGGCCATAGTTTTTGCCTGCCGGATGTTTTCCTGGATATCAAGATAGCCGAATTGTTTATTGTCATAAAGGCAAATGGCTGTCGCCGATTCGAGCAGTTGATTATTCTCTCTGCTTAATATGGAAATGTCGAAACGAAGTTTCCGCTGCCCCTTACGCGCGAAATCAAGCCATGACAGTTCTATGGCGGCAATGGTTGTCCAGTTGTTAAGTGTTGTAGTTTTGTGCGGGATTTTGCCTATATCCTTAAAAAAAAGGAAATCGCCGGATGCGTTTTTCTGCCATTGTTTTATCTTTGTGCGGACGCTTTGGGGCGATCCGGCATCTGTAATATCGCTGACATCGACATTGACAATGCAGGGGTGCATATCATTTGGCAGATGGATTATTCCGTCGATATCTATGTTAAAGCGGGATGCCTTTTGCGCGATATCGCAACGGAATTTATCAGGGTCTGCCGGAATCCGTGAAAATTCTTCAGCCGGATCAGGACGAACTTTTCCCGCACACGCTTGCGCGGCTGTAAGTATCGCAGTCCAGATTTTATTGGCGGCGGCCAGCATAAATTATTCTACAGTAAGTAGTTTGAACTGGTTTTCTATTTTTGCGTCGTTATCATCGGCCATGACATCCTGCTTAAGGCACAGTTCCACTTCAAAAGATTTTTCCGATTCCACATCTTCGAACCGGCAGTGCATTCGCTGGTTGAGGTCATAGCTATATGTCACCTTTATCGGCGAACCGGCGGCCCTGCCTTCGGGCAGCTCAAATCGGTGACGACCGATGACATTGACAAACGCCGGGTCTTTATCTTCGCCCTGAGTGATAATTACCTCAAGTTCGGTCTGATTTTCCTTTGTTGTGTAAAAAGTCTGTGAATCTTCGCAGGGAAGTGTTGTGTTTTTCCTCAGGATGATCCTGTTCTCGATAACGCGTCTTCCGGTCTGCTTGTCGACAGGTGCGCAGATAGTTCCATAGCTGTGATTGCAAACGTCTGTTAAAGTTATATCATTTAATCCCGCTGCGATACTCTCTGAGAGATTGGACGGGTTTTCTCTCTGCATTGTCAGTCCTGCGTGCAAAGCTGCTCCAAGCGCTACACATTCGTCCATGTTGATGGTGGTATCAGGAGTGAACCCGAACATTTTTTTTAGATTTTTCTGGACAAGCGGAATACGGCTGCTTCCGCCTACCAGAAGGACTTTGTCAATGTCGGAAGGTTTTAGATTTGCCTCTTCCAATGCTATTTCGATAAGGATATCGATTCTTGAGGTAAGAGAATCAATAGCCTTCTCGAACATTTCACGGGTTATTTCAACCCGCATATTACCAGCTGGGCCGTAAATTATCTTTTTCGCCGATTCACGCCGTGACAGGGTCTTTTTGATATCTTCTGCCTCGTCTTCGTAGCGTGCTCGCTGCTCGTCAGTGTCGATTAGTTCGGCATTGAAATTTTCTCTGTAAAGCTGTTCGAGAATTTTTAGAACTTCTCTGTCGAAATCGACACCGCCCAGCGCGTGATCACCCTGCGAACAGATGATGTTCATATCCTGATTGTCCACCTCCATGATACTGACATCGAACGTTCCGCCGCCCAGATCATAGACCAGTACTTTGCCCTTTACCGCACGAGTGGTTGCATAGTACAAAGCTGCCGCGACGGGTTCATTGACGATAGCCAGGACATTTAACCCTGCGAGCCTTCCGGCGTCCATAGTTGCCTTTCTGCGTATCTCGTCGAAATGGGCTGGCACGCTTATTACAACGTCACTGACCGGTCCAGCCGATTTAGCGGCATCCTGTTTGAGCTTTTTGAGTATAAGCGCAGAAAGCTCGACGGGCGACCATTTATGCTCGTTAATTTCTCTGTAATAATCGATATCCCCCATGTGGCGCTTTATCCAGCGTACGCTACGTTCGGCGTTGAGATATCTTGAATTGATGGCTTCTACGCCTATGCGGATAAGATCCGAATTTTCCTCATCGAAGAATATCGCCGATGGAGTCAACCTGTCACCGTCAGAATTGGGCACAATCTCCGGCTTACCGATTGCGTTGAGAATTGCCAATGCCGAAAATGTCGTTCCAAGATCGATACCTGCTACATTAGCCATGTTAAACCCTTTTTAATTATCCAAATAATTTTACCTGTGCTGGACGCACAATTCTTGTATTTTCTTCATCAATAACATATTCATAACCTCGCCGAATAACTTCGGCGATTTTACCTTTCATTTCGGGATCTTCGCTGTCGAGTTTTGTCTTGACAGCTTCAGCTCGTTTTTCCTGCCCTCTGTAATCGCAGCCGATCTGTGGCTGATAATGTTCCACACCGCTCGATTCGAGCGCGAAAAGCAGTTCATCTTTTACATCTTCGAGGTTTTTCCGTTCAGTCCCGCTGTCGCTTTCATTTATGCGGAATTCGATGTTGTCGATGCATCGAATTATTTTCAGGCAGAAAGTTCGTATTATATTCCAGTCGTATCCTTCCTGAAGCTTTTTAACCCTGTCCTGCTGCTGTGAAGCGTATTCTCGTATCGCTGAAACCTGTGCGGTTAATTCTTTTAGAGTTCCATCTATCGGTTCGGATGATTGCTGCTGTATTTCTTTTGCGGCTTTTGATTTTTCCTCGAATTTGGCAAGCTGCATCTCGAGCCGGCGAGTGTATTGTTTAAGCGACTGTTCATTATCCTTTTCGGATTCGAGAATAGCCACAGCACAGTCCTCATTTTTTTCATCGGTATACAGTGAATTCATAAAGCGATTCTGTTGGTACGACGAGGCAAATCGATTTTTATGAAGAACCGTTCCAAGCGGCAAAACGATTTGTTCGCTTATACTGTCAGCATCATCTTCATCTTCAGTGGCGTCATCGTTGTGTATTTCGAGCAGATGTTCCTGCGAAGATTCCTCGAAGGGTTCCTCATACTCATTACTGTTCAAATTACGCATTTTTTTTATAGCCGATAATATGCAATGTGTAATTGCCAGCAAAGAAATCCAGACAATAATGGCGGCACTGAAGATAATAGCTACAAAAGAGGCGATAGTTGTCAATTCTCTCTTTTCGATCCTTGTTTCATAAAGCTCTAATTGTGACTGTATCTCGTTTTTGCGATTAATAGTCTCGAAGCCTTCCGAATCAGTTTTTCCAGTAACAACATTATTGATGCTTTCAATACTTTCGGCGGTTAAATGGTCAAGTTCCTGGCGGAGACGATTTTCCTTGTCTATGTCCGTCTTGACCCATCTAAACCCGGCGGCAGCGGCAAGCAGCATTAGCAGGCAGACTACAACAGCCGCTTTGTATGTGCGAGGACAAACTAATTTTTTTAATTCGAGATGCATTTTTTAAGGTTTCACTGTTTCCGATACTGATGTTTCATTATTGTCCTGCCGATTGCTTCTATTCGATTCGGTTACGCGTAAAATTTCTTCCATTGTAGTAAGTCCCTGTGCGACCTTTTGCATACCGTCGTCAAAAAGTGTGGCTCGTTTGGTCTGCATGAACGCCTGGCGCAGATTCGTAGCCGATGCGTCGGTATTTATCATGTTTCGTATGTAGTCATCGACCAGCAGCAGTTCATAAATACCGATGCGCCCGACATATCCCGAACCCCTGCACGCATCGCATCCGACGCCGTGGAAAATCTTATCAGGACTGATGTTGGCGGCTTCGATAGTCTTTTTCATGCTATCCGGCAATTGATAAGGCTGTTTGCACTGCATGCAAATTTTACGAACCAGCCGCTGTGCCAGAACGGCATTCAATGATGCGGCTATTAGATATGGGTCGATACCGATATTTACAAGTCTGGTTATGCTGCTCGGTGCGTCGTTCGTGTGCAGTGTTGACAGCACAAGGTGGCCTGTCAAAGCCGCCTGAACAGCGATACGAGCCGTTTCCTGGTCACGTATTTCGCCGACCATGATAATATCAGGGTCCTGACGCAAAAGACTTCTAAGGGCCGAGGCAAAAGTCATTCCGATATTTTCGTGCACCTGAATCTGGTTGCAGAATTCAAGTTCATATTCGACAGGGTCTTCGACGGTTGAGATGTTCATGCTGTCGCCGTCCATCTGCCCAAGAGCCGAATAAAGAGTTGTACTTTTACCGGAACCGGTCGGCCCTGTTA
This sequence comes from Phycisphaerae bacterium, assembly GCA_028715705.1. Taxonomy (GTDB): domain Bacteria; phylum Planctomycetota; class Phycisphaerae; order Sedimentisphaerales; family Anaerobacaceae; genus JAQURJ01. The sequence goes on from JAQURJ010000038.1 coordinate 19,296, forward strand.
CCAATAAAATTCCGTGCGGTGATTTTATCTGTTCGCGGAAGGTCTCCATAACTTCAGTTGTCATCCCCAGATGTTCAAGTCCCCGCATGATGCTGTGGCTGTCGAGAATACGAACAACCACTTTTTCGCCGTGGCTGGTGGGAAGCGTGGAAATACGCAGGTCGATGCCCCTGCCGCCTACGATAACGCTTATCTTGCCGTCCTGCGGAAGGCGGCGTTCGGAAATATCGAGATTCGCCATTATTTTTATACGAGAAACAACAGCCGGGTGCATTTTCAGTGGCGACTGCATCGTCTCAAAAAGAACGCCGTCAATACGGTATCTTATCCGTGTGTTCTTGATTTTTGGTTCGATATGAATATCGCTTGCCCCTTCGCCGATGGCGTTGCTGATAAGATAATTTACGAATTTTATGACCGGCGACTGACCAGCCATTTTTTCGAGGTCTTCAAAATCTCTTTCCTCAGCCTGAACAACTTCGACATCGGTCATGTCGCTGATGATATCATCGACGTCGTAATTTATCTTTTCATCGTCAAAGGCATCGATAACCTTGTCGATATCCTGATCGAGGCAAACTACAACATCAACGT
>JAQURJ010000039.1 GCA_028715705.1 Phycisphaerae bacterium
CCCACAAAACCGTCACAGATAGCCACTTCGCATGCGCCTTTGAAAATATCCCTTCCTTCGATATTGCCGATGAAATTCAGATTTTTATCCGATTTTATCATCTCACGAGCCTTTTTAACGACTTCGTTTCCTTTGGCGTCCTCTTCGCCGATACTGATTAGTCCCACTCGCGGATTCGCCACGCCAAGCACATTTTTACTATAAATAGAGGCCATCACCGCATATTGGTACAGGTTTATAGGCTTGCAGGCGATATTCGCACCCACATCGCATATTGTTACAGGTCCGGCGAAAGTCGGGAACACCACCGCAATACCGGGACGATTCACGCCGGGCAGATTCCGCATCCGCATCTGAAACGCCGCTATGCATGCTCCGGTATTACCCGCCGATATTACAGCGTCGGCTTCGCCGGCGGCGGCCATTTTCGCCATCACAGCGATAGAACTATTGCGTTTTTTGCGGAGGCTGTCGATAGGGGCCTCATGCATTTCAATTACTTCAGGGGCATCGACTATCGATATTTTCGAGCTTTTAGTGGATAAAAGCTCTTCGATCCTGGTGCGGGGGCCAAAAAGTATTATCTGGTCGTCCGTGTCCAGCAGATCAAGAGCCTGTTGCGCACCGTCAACAATTTCCTCCGGTGCGTTGTCGCCACCCATGGCATCAACGGCTATTCGCATCCTTACTTTTCTTCCTTACCGATTTTAAGTGTGATCTTTGGGTTAACATAACCGCAATTGCCGCAAGCTGCGTGGGGCAGCTTTGCCGTACCGCATTGTTTACAAAGCGAATAATTGGTCGCCGTAAGATGGTGATGGCTGCGGCGGGTTCGCGTTCGGGTCTTGCTCATCTTTTTTACTGGTAACATCTTTTAACCTCAAATTGACTTTTTTTGCAAAAAAATAACACAACTGTTTATAAATAAGCCATTATTCAAAAAAATACAAACTAAAATAATCATCCGGACAACATCAGGATTTCACAAATTTATATTTTCAAACTAACGATCAATTGGCCTGAGTAAATCCTGTAAATTCTTAAAACCCCTCTTAATAGTTTAACAGCAGGTATATTGTCAAGGGAAATTTCATTCCCAAAAGATGATTTGCCGCTTGTTGGACGAGAAAAGCAATAAATTTAGTTTGCAATCGTGCCGAAAATGTTGTAAAAAGACCGGTTGCTGTTAAAGTTATGGAGTTGCCGGCAAGGTGGTTATGGGTTACAGTCGCGGAAGAAAAGCGTTGTACGAGGTTATAAACAAGGAGAAGCCCAAAACGGTTTTTCAAACGGAAGAGGAACAAAAACCTCAAACGCCGCCGCCTCAGCCATCTGCTTCGTCCGGCTGGCCAAAAAAACAGGCTTTAGTACGCTATAATCGTGGCCGGATAGAGCTTTCTGTGCCGTATCAGATTGCCATAGCCGCGGGATTAGTGGTTATTTTGCTGCTAATGGTGGTTTTTCGGCTTGGCCAGAATTCCGCTGGCCGCAATCAGACCGCATCGGTTGGTGCGGTAAGTGTACCGAAGCAGGACGCAAAGAAGACTACCAGCCCGGTGCAGTTCGCACCGCGAGAGCCGGTTGTTCGGCAAACGCCGGCTTCTGCCCCTGTCGGGCAGGGCGATAATGTTATTGTGATAGTAGAATACAAGGATAAGAAGGATTTGGTACCCGTGCAGCAGCATTTTGCTTCTGTCGGCATAGCAACGGAAATTTTAGGAAATCCGGGAAAGTTTTTCCTTGTGACGAAACAAAGATATGAAAGCGTAAAACTGGGCGACGCAGCATTGAAAAAAATCGCCGAAGTCGGCGCCAAATACAAAGGCCTGGCGCCGGTCGGATGTGAAACTTTTGCACCGCATTATTTTAGCGATGCTTATGGCAGAAAAGTGAATTCATTTTAGTTTTAGGAGATAAATCGAGATGTCAATTGACCGTTCATTGAAGATAAAGGATGCTTTGAGCAGACACCGCAACGTGCTAAGCAGAGCCGAACGTATTGATAAACTTAAAGAGGAAGAGCGATGGAGTGAAGGCGACTCGCTTTTGGGGTTGGCCAAGGTTTCTCATAGAAAAGCCGTGACAGGCAAGAAGGAAAAGGAAGAGGTCAAGGCTGAAAGCCCAGCCGCTGCCGCCGTTGTTGCTGCTCCTGCCGCTAAAGCCGGCAAAAAATAAGATTCAGGTATTTTGAGCCGCTGTTTTTACATATTTTGAAAATCCAGCGGCTTATTTCTTATAAGCGTAGAGCAGATGAAAAATATTTTAGCCCGCCGAACCGCACTTATCGACGCCAGCGGCATCCGAAAGGTTTTTGCGCTGGCAGGCTCGCTGAAGGACCCTGTTAATTTTTCAATAGGTCAGCCTGATTTCGATGTTCCAGAGCTTCTCAAAGCTGAGGCTATTGCCGCTATCGAGTCAGGAGCGAACAGTTACTCGATGACAGCCGGCATAGAGCAATTGCGGGAGAGAATTTCACAGAAAATCAGTGATAAGCTGGGCTGGCAGAATCCACACACATTGGTAACCAGCGGCGTAAGCGGGGGGCTTTTGCTTACCTTTATGTCGTTGATAGACCCCGGCGACGAGGTGATTATCTCCGACCCGTATTTTGTTATCTATAAGCACTTGATTAACCTGTTAGGCGGAAAGTGTGTCTTCATCGATACATATCCCGATTTCGGACTGCATGTAGAAAACATCGAAGCCGCCATAACAAAAAAAACAAAACTGATAATTGTAAACTCGCCTGCGAATCCAACAGGTGCGGTCCACAGCGAAGATGAATTGAAAAAACTTGCCGACGTTGCCCGCAAAAAGGATGTCATCGTTCTAAGTGACGAGATTTACAGCAAATTCTGTTATGACGGGCCGTGTCCAACCATTGCGAACTTCTATGAAAAAACGCTGGTTATGGATGGTTTCAGTAAGGCCTATGCTATGACAGGATGGCGGCTTGGTTACGTTGCCGCACATCCGTACCTTGCCGAAATTATAGAGCAGATGATAAAGATCCAGCAATACACGTTCGTCTGCGCGCCTACACCGTTTCAGAAAGCAGCTGTTGCGGCGATGGATTTTGATGTAAGCGAATATGTGGCGCGGTACCGCGGGAAAAGAGATATGATTTATAACGGCCTTAAGGATAAATTCGATATCGTAAAGCCGGGCGGGGCGTTTTATATGTTTGTCAAAGTTCCCACTGGAAATGCCACAGATTTCGTGAAAAAAGCGATAGATAACAATGTTCTTGTTATCCCCGGTAATGTGTTCAGCGAGAAGGATACGCATTTTCGCATAAGTTACGCAACAACCAAAGAAAAAATAGCCCAAGGCATCAGGATACTCAACAGCCTTGCATAATCTCCGCCTAACAAAATCCCAATTAAATTCTGACAATTCTCTTGACCGGATTCGACAAAAATTATACAACACCGGCAAAAGGCTGTTTCTTTTTTTTTCATCTTACGTAAGGATACAAAATGGTCAAGGATATGATTTTCGGTGTAGTCGGCGGGCTGGGCTTATTTCTATATGGAATGGGGCTTTTATCCGATGGGCTCAAGAAAGTCGCGGGGAAGAAATTAAAAAAACTTCTTGAAATCTTAACCAAGCGTTGCATTTTTGGCGTTCTTGTGGGGGCGTTGATAACCTGCCTTATACAGTCAAGTTCCGCGACTACGGTAATGATCGTGGGTTTTGTAAATGCCGGTTTGCTTACACTCCAACAGGCTCTTAGCGTTGTTCTCGGTGCAAATATAGGAACGACGATTACCGCGTGGATCGTGTCTGCGTTCGGACTTGGCGGACTGAAAATTACAATGTATTCGATGCCGTTGATCGGTTTGGGCTTTTTGCTCCAGATAATCGGCAAGACCGAACGAAACCGCAGCATCGGCAGCATTATGCTCGGTTTTGGGCTGCTGTTCATCGGTATCGGTTTTATGGAGGATGCATTTGGCCCACTGAGGACTAATGAGCAAGTTCAAAGAATCCTGATCGCGCTTGGCGACAATCCTATTTTGGCCGTTCTTGCAGGAACAGCTATTACTATACTTATACAGAGCAGTTCCGCCTCTATTATGATAGTGCAGGTTCTTGCCTTTCAGGGTGCCTTCGGCACAGATTGGGATATTGCGTTAAGAGTCGCGATCCCGTTTATTCTCGGTGACAATATCGGGACGACGATTACCGCTCAACTTGCAGCGTTGCGGGCAAACCGAAATTCAAAACGTGTTGCGATGGGGCACACTGTATTCAATATACTTGGTGTTCTTTATATTCTGCCGCTTGTCTGGAAGGGGTGGTTTGCCGACTGGGTTGAGTGGGTGTCGCCCTTTACTCTCTCGCAGGAAACGATCATGCTGCATATAGCTATTTCGCACAGCTTGTTCAATATTGTTAATACGATTATTTTTATGCCTGGGTTAAAGTGGCTTGAAAAAATTGTGCTATGGGTAATTCCTGTCAATGCACAGGAAGCCCTCAAAAAGCCGGTAGTCCTTGAACATCACTTGCTGGATACGCCGGTCATCGCCCTTGAGCAGGCCAAGCGGGAAATAGCGAGAATGGCTGTTACGGCTGCCCAAAGCGTCAACGATGCGATAGAAGGTCTTGCCAACGACGATATGGTGAAATTGAATCGTGTTCAGGAAGCCGAGGATATGACCGACGATTTCCAGAAAGAGATTACCGATTACCTTGTCGAGTTATCCCGAAGGCAGCTTTCCGATGAGGTGGCGACTGAACTGCCGGTCTTTCTTCATTCGGTCAACGATCTCGAAAGGATTGGCGACCATGCTGTAAATATCGCAGAAATCGCCCGCCGCAAAATAGAACATAAAATTATTTTCACCGATTCGGCCCAGCAGGAGATAGGTCAGTTACAGGCAGAGATCAGTCAAATGTTTAACAAGGTTCTGACGTCACTTGAAAACAATGATGCCGATATGGCAAAATCGGCCTTGGAAAATGAAAATAGATTGAACCATATGCAGGTTGATTTCCGACGAAATCATGTCCAGCGGATGGGTGAAGGATTATGCACAGCCGAATCCGGCCTGATATTTATCGATCTTGTTGATAATGCCGAAAAGATCGGCGACCACTTGACTAATATCGCTCAGTCTGTAATGGGCGGGCTTCAATGGGACAGCACCGAGGAGATTAAATATACTAAACCTGTCGCGTAAGCCTTTAATACCCGATTGATTTTTGTTGCATATTATTTACCAGCCGCTAAAATCAGACTATCATGAAGTTTGCGGCTCGGTTTATCTTGGTTTTGTTGATTTTGACGGTTAATATCTTTGCCGTCGAAGAACTGCCAGCCGAACCTGCAAAACCTCTTGAGGTTCAAGCCGCTGTTATTGTATGCAAGGGCATGATCGATGACGGTCTTTACAAATCCATCAAACGCCGAACAGAAACAGCTCTTGCTGCGGGGACGGAATACATTTTTTATGAGATTCAAACGTATGGCGGACTGGTGGCCTCGGCTGATGATATCTCCAAGTTTTTGATACTTGATACAAACAAAAAAGTCGATACCGCAGCGTTCGTCACATCTGAGGCCATAAGTGCCGGGGCGATTATAAGCACAGCCTGCAAAGACATTATAATGCTGGAAAACACGACGATAGGAGATGCAGCTCCGATTACAATGGGAGCCAAACTTGAAGGAGTGGAAAGAGAAAAAACTGAAAGCTTTGTCCGTGCAATGTTTGCACGGGCCGCACAGGCCAACCATTATCCAGAGGTCTTGCTCAAGGCGATGGTCTCGATACAGGTTGAAGTCTGGCGTGCAAAAAATCTAAAAACAGGGGAGTTTGAGTTTTTTGAAACCAAAGACCTTCCCAACGATCCAAACGCCTACGATATTGCCGGTAAGGAATTGGTCGTAAAAAATGACGAACTGCTGACACTGACAGCCGCAAAGGCTCATGAATTTGGAATTGCGCGAGCTGTGGTGCAAAATCTCGACGAAGCAATTGCCTTTCTCGAGAAAAGGGACAATGTTACTTTTACAGAACCGCCCGTTGTGCTTGAAACGAACTGGTCGGAAGAGATGGTCAGATGGGTAAGTTCGCCAACGGTAGCCGGTATTTTGGTGATGTTGGCGATGTTGGGGGTTTATATGGAACTGAATACTCCGGGAGTAGGTTTGCCGGGGCTTTTGGCGGTGGTCTGTTTTACGATTCTTATAGGGAGCAGATACCTGATAGGCTTGGCAAACTGGCTGGAAGTAGTCATTTTCGCAGTAGGCATTATTTTACTGCTGGTTGAGGTTTTTGTCCTGCCGGGTTTTGGAATTGCCGGGACGCTTGGGATTCTTTGTATTTTGGCCGGTATATTCGGGATGTTGATTAAGAATCCTCCGGATAAAATCCCATGGCCGCAGACCGATCTTGACTGGCAAGTCTTTACTAATGGCGCGATGATTATTTTTGGCGGATTTTTGGCGTTTATTGTGTTAGCCGTTGTTTTTTCAAAAATAGCGCCGAGGCTGGAATTCTTGAGCGGCTTTTCACTAAAGCCCTCCGACACAGCATCAGGCGGCGAAACACAAAAAACAGAAATTGACTCACTGAAGCTGAACCTTCAAAAAATTGGCGATACAGGCCAGGTAATCACAACGCTTCGTCCGGTAGGGCGGGTAAAGTTTGCCAGCAGAATCGTAGATGCCGTTGCCGAGGGAGAATTCATCGAAAAGGGGGCTAACGTGCAAATTGTTGAAATACATGGTAACAGAATAGTTGTCAAAAAAAATATGCAGGGTTAAAATATGAATTGGTGGATTGCTTTCGCTGTTTTTCTATATCTTGTATCGGCATTACTGCTGGTAGCCGAGGTTTTTATTCCGTCTGGCGGTATTATCAGCATATTGTCGCTTGGTTCACTGGTGGGGGGGCTGGCTATCTTCTGGAAACACAGCTACGCCGCAGGCGGGATAGGAATTATAGTGGCGCTGGTGATGATACCAACGGTTCTGATTATTTCTTACAGGGTACTGCCAAAAACAAAATTCGGCAGGGCGGTAATACTCCAGCCGCCAAAGCGTGATACTGGCGATGCCATAGCCGATACCGTGAAGCTAAAAGAGATGTTTGGAAAGCAGGGAGTTGTGATAACGCCTCTTAGACCCGTTGGAATGTGTGATTTTTTTGGAGAAAGGATTGAATGTGTAGCCGAAAACGGTTATGTTGATAAAGGGGAACGGGTGGAAGTGATTAGAGTAGAAAGCACACAATTGACGGTGCGAGTGATCTAAAAGACATAAATAAAGAAAGGAAATAAAAATGTACAACACAGCAGGGTTTTTGGTAGCACAGGGGCCGTCGAAAGGACCTTTGGGTATAGCTATCCTGGTAATAGTTGGGGTTATAGTTTTAGTATTTTTGATGCTGGTGATTAAGTTTGCGCGTTTGTGGCTTCAGGCTTATTTTTCACGGGCAAATGTTACACTTGCTGAACTTATAGGTATGTGGCTGAGAAAAGTTGACAGCCGAATGATCGTGCTGAGCAAGATCACAGCGATACAGGCCGGGCTGAAACTTACAACGCAGGATCTCGAAAGTCACTATCTGGCTGGTGGGCGAGTGTCGAACGTGGTGCGTGCGCTGATTGCGTCGAACAGGGCGAACATTGATCTGTCGTTTAAGACAGCTACGGCGATTGACCTTGCGGGTCGTGACATTCTTGACGCGGTACAGACAAGTGTCAAGCCCAAAGTTATTGATTGCCCTGATTCGACCAAAGGCAAGGATACTATCGATGCGGTTGCACAGGATGGCATCCAGTTGAAGGCCAAAGCGAGAGTGACAGTGAGAATGAATATGGATAGACTCATCGGTGGGGCAACCGAAGAAACAATTATCGCCCGTGTCGGCGAAGGAATTGTCACCACCATAGGTTCAGCTATTACCTATAAGAGTGTGCTTGAAAACCCAGACAAGATTTCCAAATCCGTTTTGCAAAAAGGGCTGGATGCGGGTACGGCGTTTGAAATACTTTCCATCGATATCGCCGATGTCGATGTGGGTGAAAACGTAGGCGCACAACTTCAGGCCGCTCAGGCCGAAGCAGATATGCGAAGAGCAAAAGCCGAGGCCGAAAAACGCCGCGCGATGGCTGTGGCCCGTGAACAGGAAATGCGTGCGACGGTGGTTGAAAATGAAGCGAAAGTTCCGCTGGCTATGGCCGAGGCGTTCCAAAAGGGCAATCTTGGTGTTATGGATTACTATCGGATGAATAACATTAATGCCGATACGGATATGCGTACATCCATTGCAAAGCCTAAAAAGAAAGAATAATTATCATTAGAATTCGAGCTTGAAATAATGCTGAATTTAGTTGGATATTGCCCGGAAATTCTCGCCAAAGGCGAAGATGGTGGAGTCTGGGTACAGCTTCTGATATTTATTATCATAGGCGTTGTTGCGGTATTAAAAAATTTTGCTGGCAAGGGTAAACCGCAAAATAGTGACGAACGACCGCAGAGCGATCGAGAGCCGCGGCAGCAAATTCGCCGTCGGCCTGCGATAGCTGGGGTGCAGAACTATTTGCACGAACAACAAGCTGCCATAAGAACTGCTGCCGAAAAATATGCGGAACTATTAAAAGTTAAACGGCGAGAAAAAGAGGCCAAGCCGATCCCGCAGCCGCAGATGATGCAAACGCCTATCCTTGAATCACCAAAAACAGAAGAAGCCGAACAGGTAATAGATTTGAGACTTGATGATGCAGATTCGTTGCGTAAAGCAATCATTTATCGCGAGATATTCGATAAGCCCGTTTCCCTGCGATGATACCTGATAAAACCCATTGGAGCTTGGAAAACCCGAATTTTAACCCCCTGCTCAACGTCTCATAATATATGTTATGTTTCATTCGGGTTTTTGCAAAAACTATCCGCATTTGCAGTAACTTCATAGCAAGGGATTACTTATGAAAATATGCACCCTGTCTTGCATTTGACGCTGCTGATTGGATACTTTCAATGAAAACCGTTGGGATGTCAATCACTCCAAGTGTCAACAATACCGCCGAAAAGTTCGCATAAAGTTCGGTCTCACAGAACCCCGTGTCCTGTTCTTTAAGGCTTGAAACAGCTAAGGCGAAATTTTTTCGTGAGGCAAAGAGCAAAGCCGTTCTATAGTAAAGCTCCTTGCTTTTACCGTCAAACACCTCTTTTTGAATAATTTTACCTGCCGAGTCCGTTTTTCCCAATATTTGCATACACAGGGCGAATTTTGTCGCCGCCAACGCAAAATCCCCATTCAGCACATAGGCTTTCTTGAATGTCTCAGCAGCATCGCTGAATCTTCGCAAGTTAAATAAGATCATGCCCAGGCTATACTGGTGTATCGGATTTTCCGGCTCGGCCTCACTTAAGGTCTGAAAGGTTTCCAATACCAAATCGATAACTTGCAATCCTTGCGGCACCGCGATTGCCTGTTCACCAAAGATCAATTTCGCCGTCTCACTGAATAAAACCGCGGAATTGGGTGCGATAGCCGCAGCTAGTGAAAGAGTTTTTTGCGATTGCTCCTTTTGGCCCGAATTTAGTTGCGCCGTAGAAAGTCCAATATAGCCATCAAGGATTTGTTCATTGATCTGCATTGCCCGCAAATAATTGAAGGCCGCATCGAAGCTGTTGCCCATATTCTTGTGCAGCGTCCCCAACTTTATCGCCGCGTCAAGAAAATTAGGATACCTGCGGCAGACATTTGTATATTCGATTACCGCCTCATCGAATTGCCCTGTTTTGGCACAAATATCAGCCTTTTTAAGCTGCAAATCGCGCCGGTCGGGCTGACTTGCCAATAGCTCGCCAATGCAGTCAGCCGCGGCGAAATACTGCCCGGCCTGCAATAACTCATCCAATTCCCCGTCATCGCCCAGAAAATTATCAGGGTGCAGCAATATCGCATTGTCAAATTTTTCGACCGCCCTGCCGTACTCCCCTGCCAGAATATTAATATAGCCGAGCAATACCAGGGTATTCAAGTCGTCGGGAAAGTTTTCCGCAAGCAGCTCCAACTGTTCGTATGCCTTTTCTATCTTGTTTTGGGCAAAGTATATAGCCGTAAGGCGGTATCGTGGTAATTGTAGGTACTCCCTGAACTTAAGACAATCCTGATAGAATTCTTCTGCCTCGTCGGTCCGTTCCAGCCGTTCGCAGCAATAACCCAAAAAGAAAAGAGCGAGCGTATTGTCGGTATGCCGGCTGTACACGATATTAAGCTGCTCGATTGCTTCGGCTGGCATATCCTTATGAATGCACAAAACCGCCGCCATCAACCGACCATAAACACAGTCCGGATTTTCAAAAAGATATATCCTCAATTCCGCCTGAAGTGCCGGAAAATCACGTATTTTCAGCAACTGATAGATTTTTATTAGATCTTCACAAAAGCACTGTTCTTCATTTCGGCTTTGGATAGAATCAAACCAAGCAACAAGCAGCTCGCAAATATCACAACCAAGCCCCCTACCGAAAATTTCCAAAATCTTGTTCATACACCCCCAATAAACAAATAAACTCACTATTGAAACTATCGGCAAAATAAGGGTTTAGTTTAATCGACAAAATTAACCTTTTCCCAGAGTTATTTTTCGCTATAATCACAGCAAAGAAAGGATGCTTTATGAAAAAAACCATTAATTTTATAATATTAGCTGCGATTATGGCTATTCTATCGTCCGGCTGTGTCGAACGCCGCCTCACTATAAACACCTCCCCTACCGACGCCAAAGTCATTCTTAACGATGAGTATATCGGCACGTCACCGGTAACCGTAAGTTTCAATTGGTACGGCACTTACAACATCAGGATAGAAAAAGACGGTTTCACAACTCTTAACACCCACCGCAAATTGAACGCCCCTTGGTACGACCGCTTCCCATTCGATTTTTTCGCCCAGATAAGTCCTAAAAAAACAGTCGATGCCTATGATTGGTCATTTGAGCTTTCCCCCGCTCAACCCATTGACAGACAACAACTTATAGAAGACGCCCAGCAGATCAGAGGCAGCCTCTAACTCGCTGGATCACAACAGGTTATCACGATACCACACGATGGCCTTTCCCAGCCCGTCGCGGAAATAAATCTCCGGTTCAAAGCCGATAACCTCTTTTGCCCGTGTAATATCTGCAAGCGAATGCTTTACGTCACCCGCCCGGGACGGCTCGTAATTAGGCTTTACACTATTACCGGTAATATCGTTGATCATACCTATTATCTGATTAACGGTAACGCTTTCTCCGCAGGCGATATTGATCACCTCACCAGCCGTTTTTTTCGCCCGTGCAGCCAGCAGATTCGCTTTTACTACATTATCGATGTAGGTAAAATCGCGGCTCTGTTCGCCATCACCGTAAATTGTCGGCGGCTCATTTTTTAGTATCGATGTCACGAAAGCCGGTATCGCCGCTGCGTATTGACTTGTAGGGTCCTGATACGGGCCAAAAACATTAAAATAGCGAAGGCTTATGGTTTCCAGGCCGAAAACCTTGTTAAAAACCGAGCAGTAATATTCTCCCACCAATTTGGCCACCGCATAAGGTGATAGCGGATTTGTCAGCATATCCTCTTTCTTTGGCAGCGTAGGTGTATCACCATAAGCCGAAGAACTTGCCGCATATACAAAACGCTTTATTTTACTGTCACGAGCCGCAACAAGCAGATTAAATGTGGCATCCACACAATGTCGATGTGTTGCCACTGGGTTATCCACGCTTTTAGGCACAGAGGGCAAGGCCCCCTGATGAATTACAACATCAATATCCTTCATAGCCGACAAGGCAACATCCATATCGCCCATATCAGCTTCAATAAACTCTATTTTATTTATAATGTCGGCAAGGTTACTTTTTTTGCCTGTAAGGAGATTATCCAGAACCCGTACAAAACAGCCTTCTTTGACGAGCTTGCGGCTGATATTCGAACCGATAAAACCTGCACCGCCGGTAACGAGATATTTATCCATTTTAAGCCTTTCAAATCCAGAAGAAAAATTGCAAAAACGTGCAGGTCATAATACCAGATTTACACAGATCGCGCAAGTTGTAATTTCTGATATTCCCTATACGACTTAAACTGTTCGTTGAAATAACCGCCCTTCATTGCTTTGGCCGCAAAGAGTACGCAGCCGGAAAGCACGGCATTGACTTCACGAAGCTCGCGGATGGTTCGTATCGCTACGCCGCGTTTAGTCTTGGCCGCGTTAAAGACCAGAAGTGTCCCGTCAACCTGCCTTGCAAGCATCTTAACCGCACTTACAAGTAAAACAGGCGGGCCGTCAACGATCACATAATCATAACTGCCGCGCATTTCACTAAGCAAGGTATCCATTCGGCCGCTGCCAAGCAGTTCGGCTGGATTGGATGGCAAAGGACCCGCATCAATAACATCAAAACCGTCTATGTCTGTCTTCCTGACAATCTCGCCAGATTCGGACAAACCTGTCAAATAAGTGCTGAGCCCCGCTTCCGCTATAGCCGGATTATCCTCACCGTTTATATTTATAGAAGCAAGTTTGCTGTGAATAGCCGGTTTCCAGAAATTGGCGTCTATGACCAATACTTTTTTGCTCTCTGCTACAAAAGTGGTCGCAAGATTTATCGCTACGGATGTCTTACCATCGCCGGCCATGGGACTAGTGACAAGTAGAGTTTTCACATGGTCGGGTGGGCTGGAAAGCTTGAGATTGGTGCGGAATCGACGATAACACTCGCTCAGCACGCTGTATGGTTCATTTCTGACGATATTATAGAGATCCGCTTTGTCATCAAGCTGATGGTCTTCATCGACGTCAGGTATTACGCAAAGCAGAGGCACATTCAGGTGACGTATAACATCGCGAGGAGTTCTGACCAGATCATTTAAAAGTTCGATCAAAAATGCCAGTCCGACACCCAACATCATACCCAACATTAAACCGCCGGGGAAATATACAAGTTTTCGCGGCGAACTCATTTCCAACGGCTTCTGAGCATCGCCTAATTTCTGTACCTTAGGTGCCTGAGGATCCTCAAGCAAAAGTTTTGTCTTTTCGATCAGTGCGTTGGTCTCATCCAGACGCTCTCTGCGCTCGTCTCTGATCTTAGTCTGCTTTTCATATTGCACACGAGCAAGATCGAGCGACTCTTTTTTCTTTGCGCTCTCGTCTCGCATTTTTCCAAGATTTTCCAAACGACTCATCATGGCCACAAGCGTATCCTGCGCGTTTTGAAGGTTGGCTTGACGTGTTAGTTCGGAAATTTCCGTTTTACGAATTCGCCGTCTCTCTTTTATCTCTTCTATTTTTTGGCGAATTTCCTGCACCACCCTGTGGTTCTCACCGAATTTGGTCATTCTTCCCGACAAATTCGCCTCTTCAAGAGCCAACTGCTGGGCAAGCATTGTCATTATCGGGTCAGTTTCAATAATATTTTCAATCTGTTCCGTTACCGGACCTGTTGCCTGTCGCTTAAGTGATTCCACACTCGATTCTATCTGTGTTATTTGGAGCTTGAGGTCATTTTCCTGTATCTCCAGATTATTAAGCTTCTGTGTTATGGTATGCTGAAACTGATCTTCTTGCAGTCCGGCAAAACCTGATTCTGCAAGAAAGGCCGTTTGTATTCGCGACAAACTATCTTCAGCTTGATTTAATTCTCTCTGAAGACGTGCCAATTCATCATTATAAGCATTAAGCTTCTGGCTGTATTCATCTCGCTTGCCGCTCTGCTGGGATTTTACAAATAAATCCACTGTCTCATTTACAATAACAGCCGATTCTTCTGCGCTGCCGCAGGTCATTGAAACAGTGATAAATTCGGCGTCCCTGTTCGGCGATGCACCAAGATCTTCTTTTAAAACCTTGGATGCTTTTGAAAGTCGCTCTGATTTTGAATCAGCAAAGTTTTTGAACCAGTCCGTTTGCTGTATTTTGTCTCTTCCAAGCAATGATTGAAACATATTGGGCTGTCTAATAAGATTAGCCATGTAAACACGGTTTCCATACTGGATATCCTTATTTACCTGACCGCTACTAATCTGCATCGGATCTTGTACCATCGGCGGCAAAACTCTGATTAACGCATAAGCTGTATATTTTGGCGCATATTTCGCCATTGCATAGTATCCACCAACACCCAGAGCCAGTCCCAAAATAGCCAATGAGACGATCAGAAAAATATGTCTTCGCAAAATGACCGCTATGTCACGTGGCGTAAGCGTATCGGCAGATGCCTGAGGAACTCTCGGCGGCCCTCCCGGAGGGATCATTCGGTTCATAGTCATTCTTGTCTGTCCAGCATCCGCCATATTATTCTTTTCTGTAGAATCGATACTTTATTTTTCGACCCGCTTAATAGCCTCTTCAATTCTCTTTTTCGCGGCTTGAGGTAATTCATCGCCACCTGTTTCGAGCGCCAACTCATAGCCCATCTTTGCTTCACTCGTTTTACCCATTTTTTCCCTGACCATACCTAAATGCTCATATACGTCAAAGGGCACATTTTGTTTTGCCGCCTCAAATTGCTGTAGGCTCGCCAATAAATTCTTTTCGGCCTCATCGAACATGCCATTCTTCATCAACACATATCCGTATGTATCCAGCAATAAGGCGTTATCGGGCACGGCATTATGAGCTTTCTTAATACATTCGAGAGCTTCGTCTATCCTCTGCTCATACTGAGCGAGCGTATAGGCGAAATTATTCAATATCGCAGGATTGTTCGGCATTTTTTCCAGCATACTTTCGTACAGATTGACGGCTTTTTGCAGGTAACTTTTATCGGACGTTTTTTCGTACACCTGCTGCAGCATCCCTGCCTTTTTCATTGAATAATCTATAACAAGCGGATTCTGCGAATCCAGCAACTTTAAGCAAGCGTCAAGATTTTCAATGGCCTTGTTGTAGTCAGAATTTATATTATTAAAAACATACAAAGTAAGATTTGCGGCGACAGATTCTTTTTCAGCTTGTGCCCTTTGTACACAGTATTGTCCGACCTTGACATCACCGAACTTCTCCACCATCTCGCTGAGCAGTCTGAAAATGAAATTTTCGTTCAAATCAGCCTTTTCTAACGCTTTTGTATAATACTGCCAGGCCCCGTCGCTATCCCCCATTTTGCTTTTGGCCTCGCCAATTCGATAAAAAGCGATCGGTGCAAGCGGGCTGTCAATATAATCCGTGGCAAGCGCAAATACTTTTTCATATTTGCGATTAAGGATCATCGCATCCAGATAGCCGTCAAAAGCCGGTGGGTAATTAAGTTTCTGATCTTCAATTTGCTGCCAGATGGATTCATACATCCGCTCGCCTTTATCGATATCGTCAGTTCTGATGGCTAATGCCGCCGCACGGGTTTGCCAAACAACATTGTCGGGAAATTTTACCATCAAATCAGCATAGAGCCTCTCAAGGTCCGATATTCGGTTGCTGCGATTATAAATCTGTTCAAGCAGAATGACCGATTCATCCGGAACCTGTACCTTTTCTACAGTAAATTTGAGTTCAGAAATGGCGTCTATGTCCCTGCCGATTCTAAAATAAGCCTTGGCTAACATAATTCTGGTAGCCGAATCGTCCGTAATAGTGATGCTCTTTTTCAAGTCGAATACAGCCTGATCATATCGTGCCATCAGAAAATTAATCTGTCCCCGCAGCCTCCATGCAATATCGCTATCTTGATTGTTCTGAAGGTATTTATTGGCCAGTTCGAGGGCATCCGGCAAATCGCCTTTTTTCATTGCCCACCATGCCTCCAGGATAAGCGACCTTTCTTCATCAGGGAATCGCTCTCTCAAAGCGCCCAGCTTCTCTTCGGCTTCCTTCAGCAAACCTGCGTTCAAATAATTTTGCACTTGCAGAATACGCAAATCAACTTGTTTTGGCTCTGCATTAACCAATTCATCGGAATATTTCTTGAGCATCTCATTATCACCGCTTCTCTGTGCAATAAGCACAAGCCCTTTTAAGACATCAACATTAGTCTTATCATTTCGGTTCATTTCCTCAAGAATAGTTTTTGCCTCATCTAACTTTCCAACCTGTATATAATATTTCCAAAGTAATTGGTCATCCTTAGCTTGCTTTATCATTTGCTCGGCTTTTTCATTTTCGCCGGTCATTCTTAAAAATTCAGCGTAAACGGAAAGTACCATAGTGTTATTGGGCGCCATCTGTTTTGCCTGCTCAAGGGATGATTCGGCAATATCCAACAATGCCTGTTTCTTTTCCTGATTGCGTTCAGTTGCCGCCATATTGGTCGCCATCCGGGCAAGCATAACCGCGTTTTCCGGGCTTGGATATGTCTCGAAAAGTTTCTGCCGCATCGACAAAGCATTTTCCGGCTGTGTGGCGCTAATGTACTCGGCATAAATACTCTGTAATCCTATATCTGATTGATTAAAGAGTATCGCTCGCATAAGCGATCTTTGCACTTCAGATATTTGATCAACTGTGACATTGTCGCCAAGTTTACGATTTCTTTCCAAAAGGATAATCGCCTGATTTTTCGCTATCTGCGCATCCAATGGATTGAACATGGCGGCTTTTTGTGCATCCTCTACGGCGCTAAGCTCATTGCCAATTCTGCTGTAAATCTGACTTCGCAGTAAATAACCGTAAGAAAATACCGGCCTGCTTGTTAAAACTTCATTAACAAATACCAGAGCTTGTTTGAGATCATCCTTCGCCGATACCAGCATTGCCTTGAAATATAGTCCCTGGCACTGGTCAATGTTCTGCTTTTGTGCGTAAGTGACTATTTTTTCAGCCATATCCCACTTTTTCGTGCCTAAAGATACATCGAACAATGTACTAATCGCTTGTCGCTGTTCATTGCTCAATTCATCCGAAGAATCCATATCGACAACGGATGCAAGCTGTTCGAACGCACTGTTTGGATCGTTATTGGAAAGATCATATTGCGAAAGAGCAATGGCCCTTTTTGCCGGATCAGTCAATTGCGATATAATGAGTTTTTCAAGTTCCTGCCTTCTGGCAACAGGAACATTTTGCGGGTCAGCTTCGTTGAGAAGTTTTTGGTAGAAAATCGCAGCGGTACTTTCCGAATTAACTTTTATATAATCACCTATGAACGCTTTCGCACTTTCAATATCATTCTCCGCGATATAATTGTTCACCATAGTTACCATGAATTGATCGTCCATTATATCCGATTGGCTCGAAAGCATTTTTTTGCCAAGATCAAAAAGTTCACGGCGATAAATGGAAAGTTCCTTACTGATTGCCTCGTTTGGAGTATTTGAATCCTGACCAGCGGCCATCTGAACTTGATTTATCTTTTCACGAACAATCGCAAAATTCCACTGAATTCTGTTAAGATCGTTTTTATCGAGTTTTTTGATTTGTTCTTCGGCATCGTCAAACTGTTTTGCGCGAATGTAAGCAGCGGCGGCAAGCTGGGAACTTCGCGACGTTGCCCCCCACACATCTTCGTATGCTTTGATATTTGCAATGATAGTTGGTGTTCCATAATTCAATTTAATTAAAACCTGGGCATAATCAAGACGAATCTCCGGGTTAAATCTTTCCATTCCCCCCGAAATAGAAACAGCAAGGAACTCGGTCAACGCTCCGGTTTCCGTGCTGTTTTTAAAAATATGGGCAAGAGCATAAGCCGCTTGTGGATCGCCGGCCCCTTGTGCTTTAGTTTTTTGATATACATCGTAAAGCGATCTTCCGGCCTCGTTTGTATTTCCCTGCGCAAGCTCATAAAGTGCCCTCCACTTAACTATGCGAAGGTCTTCGCCGCTGCCCACAAGCTGTTCGATCTGGTGAACCGCAGCTTGTGCATCATCCAGCATCTGCTGTTTTGCATCCTCAGTAAATCGTTCAGAATGATAAATAAGCTGTTCAAGCGAACTGTTCGCAAGTAACGCATAAAGCGATACCCTGTAATTTTTCTTTTCCCATTGTTTGGGCCCGGTTCCCTCTTGTGCTCCGGGAAGTTCCAAGGCGTCTTTAACGATCGTCATAGCGGTGGTAAGATCGCTGACATTATTCTCCAGCGAATAACGCATATAATAACAATTTGCAGCCTGTATTGCATAAAGGATATTTTCTGTTTCGAGGCTTTTTGCCTTATCTGAAAATTCAATCATTTTTTGCAGGTATTTCGGCCCGAGTTGGGAATAAAAACCCGCCGCAGCCGAATATACCTCTGCTGAAGTAGGAAATTTCGTGATCATTTCCTGATAAAGCGGTTCAAGCTCAAGGTATTCATCCTGTGTTTTTATCTCCTTTATGGCAGGCAGCATAGTAAGATAATTAATATGAACTTGTGGGTCATTGGGCGCAGCTTGGAGTAATTTTTCTAGAGTTTGTTTTGCCTTTTCCATCCCTTCTTTGTGGGCGCCAAGCACACCTCTATTCTCAAGCACATCTCCCTTATGCGCAGCGGCTCTGGCAATATAATAATGAGCTTCAGTATTCGCTGGGTCAAGATCAAGGGATTTTTGAAGATTTTCAATTGCGTCATCAAAACCCTGCTCGATATTGGACATGCTTCCGCTTTGAGCCATTTCAAATATCGCTCGCCCTTTGACAAAATAAAGTGTGGAGCCTATCTTTTTTGATTTACAGATCGACTCGATCTCAAAAGGCTGCCAATCGGCAACGTCATACCCAAGTACTTCGGCATCGGCGATCTCGATAAATTTACCTATCTGTTCGTCGATCTGTTTCCAATAAGCCGAGGCTCCGCTATCCGCGAGGATATATAGATATTTTATAAGTCCAAGCTGTGCTTTTACATTATTAGGTTCGATTTGGGTTATATTGCTCCAGCATCCGACTACGAACTTCCATCCACCGGTTTTCAGGTATGTTTCGGAAAGCTTGAATAATATATCAACTTTTAGCTCATCAGATTTGGTTCTTGCCTTAGCGCGGAGATAGTTTTCTGCCGCTTTTTCATAATCTTCGGTATTGAAAGCGGCGTCACCGTCCTGAATAAACTTTTCAGGATCCTGACTCAAGCGAAGAAAAACCGCTATCCCGCCGATAGCAAACAAAATTATCACAATAAATCCGATTAAGGCGACTTTCTTATTCAAGCGTTTTTTTGCCATAAGGTTCCTTTTGAAATATATTTATTGATTTTTGGGCCAATGTTCATTTTCAAGAATGGGAAGTACGCTTCCCAGCAGTTTTTCACTTGCCGCAATAGCCTGCTCCTTATCGGGATAAACATGCAATCCGGCGGAAACATTGTAGAA
>JAQURJ010000040.1 GCA_028715705.1 Phycisphaerae bacterium
TAGCCGTTGTTTATGCTGCGCAAAAATAATTTGCCGACACTTGAAACACCAGATACAATGTTGCGGAAAGCGGTATCGCTATTTGAAAATCGGCAGAGCAAATCAAGTGCCGAACAGGATTGGGACAAAGGATATAAAGGGGGTATTTTTAACGGCTTTTCAGGTTCTTTTTTTTGCATCGATTAAACAGCTATGTTTATTTTTATAAACAAAATATCCTTTTATACGGGGCAACATTAATAAAATCGACATTTTTATCGCCATTTGCCGTGTTGATTTTTGTAAACATACTGCTTCCCAATATCACCATTGGTCATTTTTGAGCAAGCAAGTTTTCATTGTGTCCCAAGCTCTGTACTTTTTTCTACTCCGTGTTTGACCGTTTTCAGCCGTTTTATTTCGTTTTATTTCGTTTTTTACCGTATTCAGCTGCGCTGAATTGTTCTTGGTTCGTTGGCAAAAAACAGCCGAACAGCCTGTATTTACCACGAAGAAAAGAAGACATACGAAGGTTACTTTAAGGCGAATTCGTCCAATCTCTTTTAAGATTTTGTATGGGCAAAAATTCGCCCATCTTTTTAAGCTCCGAAGGAGCGGTATATTAATAGCCGTAGGCTTACGCCTACGGCTATTATTCTTACGCCCTTTCGGGGCTTGTTTTATGTGTTTTGTTATTTTTCCCCCCGCTGACGCGTGGGGCTATTAAGCTTTCACCCTCTACAAGGGCTTTTACAGCATTTGGCTAAAATATTTCGGCATGGTATTTGTATTTTTTGCGGCACGGCCATCCTTGCCGTGCTTCGCGGACTAAAAGCCCTTGCTACTATCAGAATTTTCTGACAAGGCCTAATACTACGCCTTCTATGCGGCAGTTTTGAGTATAAATGGGTTGGTAGTTTTTATTTTCCGGCTGAAGGCGAACGCGGTCCTTTTCTTTAAAAAATCGTTTGAGTGTAGCGTTATCGTCATCGACAATAGCGACAACAAGCTGGCCGTCGCGGGCGGCGACAGCTTTTTTACAGATAACGGTGTCACCATCTTGAATATCGGCATCAATCATGCTGTCACCGGCAACCTGGAGGGCAAAAACATCATCGCCGCTGAAACTATCGGTAAGGGAAAGAGTACGGCAATCTTCGATGGCTTCGATGGGGCTTCCGGCTGCGACGCGGCCAGCGAGTGGTATCGAATCGGACGCGGTAAAATCATCACCGGATATTTTAGGTTCAAGTTTTTTAAGCAGATTTAAGGCTTTTGAAGTTGGACTCAAAGAGCGAGCCTTGCCCTGCGCTTCTGATAGAAAGCCTTTTTTTTGCAGTTGTGCTATATGTTCGAACACGGTGCTTCGGCTTATTTCGGTTTGTGCGGCAAGTTCGGCTATCGTCGGTAAATAGCATTGGCTGCGGTGATAGTTTACTATGATCCGCAGCAGTTCTATCTGCCTTGGAGTGAGTTTCGGATTGGCTTTTATCGGCATCTGTTTTACCTCTGTCATTATCGGCAAACAAGGTTTTTTCAACTGTTTCGTCATTGGCTTGGGGCATACCATTAATAATCTCGGCTATGCAGTTGAGTATCTTGCCGAGACTATTCTCCTTTGGTACAATTTGACCAAATGGCCAATCCTTGACAAAATCACCGCCGGGGCCGAAGCGGCACAGCGGAAACTGATTGTCGGAGAAACGATCCATAATCTGACCTCATTTTTTTACGACACTGATTTACACGGTTGACGTAAGAGTGTTTATCGGCAAAGGCGTTCAAATTACCCAAACAAAAACCGAACAAATTCGGATTTTTTCATAATTTTTTTATAAGCTGCCGATTATAGTATTTGCGGCTTTGTTTTATAGGACACGGCTCAGGCTGACCAGCCGGTCAACCTGAGAAATTAAAAATAAAACATCAAAAATAAAAATTGTTGAATCAGAAAAGGACAGATTGATGGAACCAATTAGTTTAGAGAGTTTAGGGTTAAACGCGGCGACTATTTCGATCTTTTTTGCGATAATAAGCATTTTGGGCCTGGTTATGATAGCCATAAACGCCTTTGTATATTGCAAAATTTTCAGCAAGACTGGCCACGGCTGGGCATTCGGGCTTTTGGCACTTATTCCGGGGGCAAATCTTATACTGCTTTGCGTGGTAGCGTTTTCGGATTGGCCCATATTGAAGGAGCTGAGGCAATTCAAAAATTAAGGGAACTTCTAAAAATTCGACCTCCGAAATCAAATATAGTGTTTTAAACCACCTCCCTCACGGTCGGGGCTTTGAAAATACAATTTTTAGAGATTGCCTTAATCTTTTTCAATCCGGGGGACAATAATCCCCTCGAGAGACAGAAATGAGCCAAGGCCTTCGACGGCTTGCATAAACTTGTTGTAATTGACGGGCTTTACCATGTAGAAGTTGCAGCCTAACTGATAGCATCGGTCTATCTCGACAGTATCGTTCGTCGTGGTCAGCATAATAATCGGCATCGCACGAAGATATGGATCCTCCTTTATTCTGCGAAGGACTTCATATCCGTCAACTTTCGGCATACGAATATCAAGCAATAGGATGTATCGAGTATCCTTTTCTCGCCCGGTTTCACTTTGCTCGAACAAAAAATCCAGCAGTTCCTGGCCATCCCTGAAATTCAGTATTTCATTGTTCACACAAGTCAGCCACAGATTGCGTTTGACCAGTTCATAATGCCCTCTGTCGTCTTCTGCGACCAAAATAACGGTTTTATTATCCATTTTTTCTTGCCAGCTTAACGGGCGCCATTCAGATGCGGAATTTCTACAACTGACAGGAACTGCCCTACCTTGCGGATTGTTTCGGTAAATTTTTCGTATTCAACCGGTTTTACGATATAAATGCTGCATCCAAGCCTATGGCATCGGTCAACAGTGCCCAGATCATCGGTCGTAGTCAATATTATCACCGGTATCTTTTTGAGATCTTCGTCCCTTTTTATTCTCTCCAGAACCTCTATGCCATCAATCTTTGGCATTCGAATGTCCAATATCAGTATGTATTCTTTGTTAGGCTCGCGTGCCGGCCCGTTACCCTGTCTGAACAGGTAGTCGATGGTCTGTTGCCCGTCGCTAAACCGGACAACGGGATTTGCCAGTCCAGCTCGCTGCAAATTGCGGTTTATCAGGGAAAAATGCCCTTCATCATCCTCTGCGATCAGTATCACCACGCTGCTATCCATAAGCCTCTTAGCTCCTTACAATTAGCGGTTCGGCATTAAAACATAAAACCGGCTTCCTTTGCGGGGCGAGGACTCAACCCAAACTTTGCCGTTATGCCTGTCCACAATCCTGCGTACAATGGTCAACCCAAGTCCTTCACCCCAACTTTTTGCCGGTTCAAGCCGCTGGAATATCTCAAAAACTTTACTCTGATATTCTTTGGCTATCCCAACTCCGTTGTCCTGAATACAATAAATACTATCTCCATTCTGAATACGACCATATATATGTACCATACCCGGCTTGGATTCGTCAAGATACTTAATCGCATTATCCACGAGGTTCGCGAATACCTGATTTATCTGGCTGGCATCGCCCATGCAGGACGGCAGATCGTCCACATGAACTGTGACATTTTTTTCTTGTATCAAATAGCTCAAATTGCTCAAAACATTCGCGACGAGGTGATTCATATCCAATTTTTCCACGTTCATAGCCGCACGCCCCGTCCGGGAAAGCCGCAGCAATCCCAAAAGAAGCGTGTCTATCTTTGCGGAACTGACGGTAATATAATTGATTGCCTCTGGAATATCTTTTTTAAGGATGGTTTTAGCCTTTTCGTCTAACTGGTCGATCAACCCGCTGGAATTAAGCTCGGAAATCAGCTTTTCGCACCCATTGGCAAGTTCATATCCGAAGCCCTGGATATTCACCAATGGCGAACGCAGGTCATGCGAGGCCACATAAAGAATAGATTCGAGTTCCTTGTTCTTGGCAGCCAGCGTCTTCAACAGAACGGTTCGCTCCTTTTCGGCAAGTTTGCGGTCGGTGATATCCTCACCAGAGCTGAGGACAGATATTACCTTGCCATAATCGTCTCGCAAAATGGCATTGTGCCACTCTAAAATCCTTTCTTCACCGCCGCTGGTCAAGACAGGATTTTCAAACCATTCAACTGGTTCTATCTCCCCTGTAACCAATTTTTCAAAGACAGCTTTAACTTCGTTTTGTAAGTTCTTCGGGATAAATGTATCAAACCAGTTTTTTCCGATGATCTTATCTTTACTGTACCCCAGAACGTCACAGCCTTTTTGATTGATATCAAGCACCGTCTTGTCAATGCCAAGCACCAGTATTACAACACGTGCTACATCAAAGTAGCTTCTGACCTTGTCCTCAGCTTTCTTTCGTTCGGTTACATCGATAGCAAGCACAAGCTGGGCGGGCCTATTTTCAAAAAATATGGTATTGGCGACTGTTTCGGCGAAAAAGATCGTGCCATCCTTTTTTCGATGTCGCCAGACTCCACCATAATCCATTCCCTCTTTTTTTGCCGCAATGCTTTCAAGAAGTGAGGGGACATCTTCGGATGGGCGGATATCCTTAATCGTCATATTCAAAAACTCACCCCGCGAATAACCATATTGTATCAAAGCCATATCATTGACTGCGAGAAATTTGAGTGTATCTATATCATACACCCACATGGGGTTGGGATTAGCCTCGAACAGAAGGCGATATTTTTGTTCGGAAGCTCTGAGAGCATCCTGTGCTTTCTTTCTCGCTGTGATATTTATAACGCTTCCTCGCGTACTCAAAAACTGCCCGTCTTTATCAAATTCGGCCAAAGCGTTAAAAATAACATCTATCCGGCTTCCATCCTTGCGGACGACAGCATATTCGAGGTTTCTGGCCTCGCCTTTTGTAAATATGTCGTCCCAATGACGGCGGAACTTTTCCCTCTGCTCTGCAACAACCAGTTCGCACCACCTTTTCTTGCCTACAATCTCGTCTCTGGAATAACCCAGCATGTCAAGTTCGGTTTCATTGATGTCCTGTATAAGACAATCTTTGCCAAATACATGAAAACCAACGGGAGCCTTTTCAAACAACTCTCTGTAACGTTTTTCGCTTTCGGCAAGTTCGTTTTCAGTTTTTATCCTCTCAGTGACATCGTTTGCAATACCTACATAATGGGTAACTTTTCCTGCGTCATTTTTTATCGGGCTGATATATAGTTCATTCCAGAACATCGTGCCGTCTTTTCGATAGTTGCGAACCACCGCGCGGCAATTGGTATTTTTTTTTAATGCTTTGCGTATTTGCTCGATACCGGGCTGATCGTTATCTTTTCCCTGAAGAAAACGACAGTCTTTGCCAATTATTTCGTCACGGCTGTAGCCGGTAATACGCTCATAGGCTGGATTAACATAGATCACCGGATGTTCCAAGAGATTTCTATGATCAGATATAACAATACCTTCGATAACAGCATCTATCGCCCTGTCGCGAAGTGCAGATTTCGACAGAGGTGGCTTAACCGCTGGCTGCTGTTGCTTTCGTCTGGCCATATAACCTCTTTAAAAGTTTTTACCAAACCACCTTATTTTGTTCGCCCTGCAAGCTGCTTCTGGCTTATCCTCAGTTTTCTCCTTCTCGAAACCCTCATCGCACCACAGAAACAAGCCTATAGGCTTCAGGGCATGCCGAAGAAAATAGGGACTCGGCCTGCTTGCAGCTATTGTCATTTTAACCCCCATACACCTATATATTACAAGGTATTATGATATCATACTTTATCGTACTGTCAAAAATAATTCATGTGCTGATATTTTGCTGCTGGTTAGAATAAACGGCTTACATTTTACCCAAAATACCCAGATAATCCAGATTAAATAAGTAACAAAGACAATAAAAAAAAATTGCATTCTGGCATAGGAAGATGTATCATGGTTGAACTGGGAGTTATCCTTATGCAGAATGAGGAAAATAGCTGAATCGCTTGGTTCGAAGTATTTTTGATAGCTTTTGCGGAGTGTTTATTAATGCTGACGAGCAAACCAAAACAGTTGTCCAATCGTCGTGTCGCGAGAAATGTGGAACCAAGCACACTTGGGGCGACTCTTTCACTTATTGAAAAAATCATTCCAGACATTGATCTCACCGAATTAAAAAACTTAAAGCATGTCCAAAATTCTTATCAAGAAATTTTGGATATCGCCCCTTCTGGGATTGGGAAATTAGATATTGGCGGAAGGGTAAAATATGCAAACGCGGCTTTTCATAAAATCTTTGGTTATACAGCTGGAGAACTGATCGGACGGGAAATAATTGAACTGGCTGCTGATAAAAAAGAAATATCAAAACTTAAAAAACTTATCGGTTCGGCAATTAAAGGACAGCATCTTGCAATGCCCTTTGAGATAAAAACACGCACAAAGGATGGGCGTGTTATAGATGTTCACATTCATTGGGATTATAGTCGAGACATCACCGGTCAGATCAACGGCTTTTTCGGTGCCGTCCGCGACATAACTCAACAAAAATGCGCTGAACAGAAGATTCACAGGCAGATACTCAAACAAAAAGAACTTAAAAAGCAGGTATTGGAGGTAAGCGAATATGAAAAACAGCTCATCGGCCAAGAGCTGCACGACAGCATCGGCCAGCAGCTTGCAGGAATCGGCCTGATGGCTAATGTGCTGAAAAAAAATCTTGAAAAGCTATCTTCGCAGCACGCCAAAGACGCCGCACATATCGCCTCCATAGCATCCGACACACTCCGCCAGGCTCGCGCCATCGCTCACGGTATGCACCTGATAAATCTTGACTTTGGCAGTCTCGAAGCCGCTCTAACACAGCTTTGCAATAACTGTCAATATCTTTTCGGGATAGAATGCAGCCTTGATTGTCCGACAAATGTGAAACCGGTCGACCCCCAAATTACAACCCATCTTTACCGTATCGCTCAGGAAGCGATAACAAACGCCGTCAAACACGGCAAGGCACAGCATGTAAAAATTTCAGTTATCGGCGGAAAGCGAAAAGGCGTTCTTTCGGTCGAAAATGACGGCGAAGACTTCCAGGAAGACAAGCGAACAGGTATGGGGCTTAGGTTGATCGCACATCGAGTTGAGATGATAAACGGCTCTTTCGACGTCAGGAAAAATAATAACGGGGGGACTGTTCTTACCTCCGTGTTCCCAACGAGGTAGTCTTACCTATACGCGTTTGTCCTTCCTACACTATTAGCTTACGGTTTTCCCCCTAATTGTTTTTACCTCTTAAACTTATGCTAAAATTGGGCATTATCCTGATTTACACTTCTTAGTCATTGTCTATACTGATATTTAATCGGTAATGACAATTTACACGGGGGTAAAAATGCTTGTCTTAAGCAGACGCAAGGATGAATCGATCATGGTTGGCGATGACGTCGAGATCATTATCGTAGATGTCAGGGGCAGGAAGGTTCGGCTTGGAATTACCGCCCCGAAACATATCGCCGTACATAGAAAAGAAATTTACGAAGCGATACAGCGTCAAAAAAAAGAAGAGCGGAAGCATAGTACCAGTTCATTACATCATCATATTACGCATTGACAGGACAGCCAATAACGCAGGTGAAAGATATAATGACCAGACATGTCGGCTGGATAGATTGAACCTGCCTCTTGTCAGCGGAGAAGATTGCCTCGAATACGCTGATCACATCTGGGACAAACTCGCACTATGTCATCACAGTATTCTCAATGTCCTCGCCTGATTTTTCCCCGTACCGTGTGCTGCGTACCGCTTACTGCGCAGATAAATACCGGATTTTACTATTTACTATTTTTCATTTACCAATTACCATGGACGCATTAGACAAAAGCATTGATTCGCAGAGGTAAAATGCGGTTTGCGATGTTCATAACGGTCTTTCTAATCATCTTCGCGATTCTTAATTTTTATATCCTTGCGCGTTTGACGATACTGCTGAAATTCAAATTCGGCCCGTTGTTTCTCGTGATTTTTATATTGCTGACCCTCTCTTATGTAGGAGCGGCTATATTGGACGGCCTATTCGCCAACAGGATTACCGCGTTCATTTATTTTTTAGCTTCGCTGTGGGTTGGCACCGGATTTATCCTGCTGTCCTTGTTGGTACTTTTTGAACTTGTAAATATTTTTACAAAATTCCCAAGGCCAGTGGCCGGTTACTTCATCGTCGCCATCGCAGCGTTGCTGACTGCATACGCTTTTTTGAACACTTTTTCTTTAAAAATTAACAATATCGTCATCGACGCTCCTGTAAATCTTCGCATCGTTGTGGTATCCGATATCCACCTGCGTAAATTCGGCACACGGCAGCTTGAAAAAATAGTTGATAAGGTAAATAGTCTGAAACCAGACCTGATATTCCTCACAGGCGACATATTCGACGCCCGGCACGCTTTGAATGAGAAGAACCTTTCAGTTTTGGATGATTTGAAAGCCCCCGCCTATTTTGTTACCGGAAATCACGAAAGGTATATCGGGCAGCGGTTTGTTTTTGAAAAACTAAAAAAAACAAAAATCCATATTCTCGATAACGAAACCGTTATGGCTGGTGACATGCAGATTATAGGTCTTGATGATTCGGTAGAACTGCATCACTTTGAAAAAGTTCTGTCTTTGCTGCCTGTTGCACCGGATAAGTATTCAATCCTGTTGTATCACCGCCCCAGAGGGCTGGAAGATGCAGCCAAAGCCGGAATAAACCTTATGCTATCCGGCCATACGCACAATGGCCAGATTTTCCCGTTTAATTTCATTGTTGGAACGCAATTCAAATATATCAAGGGCTTGTATAAAAACGACGGCTGCACACTGTATGTAACAACGGGAACAGGGACATGGGGACCGAAAATGCGGTTAGGCTCGAAAAACGAGATAGCGGTGATCGACCTTAAAAAGTCCGATTAAAATATCATCTCCACCAGCCGGCGCGGTTCGAGGCGAAAACTTGAGCCTTTACCCTCAAAGAAACTATGTTCGCTGATAAAGTGGATATTCAGGTCACTGTAAAATATAGTTTGACCGGTATCTAATCTTTTGACCGTGGTAACTCTTTTGGCAAACAATCCAGCCCTGTGCGGCCATGGACAGACAAGCCCCCCTTTTGCCTCGTCAACTTTGGCCTCTGTTTTCTCGTCAACTTTTACCCATGTCCCAAGTCCCTTTATGGCCGCTTCTGTAATCTGCTGCATCCGCTGTGCAAGTTCGGCTGCCGTGATATTTATCCGTGAAAGTTCGGCTATGTCATCGTCGATGATATCAAGGAAAAATCTTTCGTCACTGCCCAGAAATCCCCCTGCGACAAATCGGTCGCTTTTTAGCATCTGGTGCAGCTTTTCCATTTCTGCTGTCTTTTTCATATTTGCACCCTACGCAAATTTATCATAATAAATTTTTTCTTCACTCATGCCCAATGAGGTCAAAACCTTTATAGAGGCATCTATCATGCCGGGGCTGCCGCAAAGGTAAGCCTCGCACTGGGCTATTGTTTTCTCGTTGCGTCTGACAGCCTCTGTCACCAGCCCTGTTTCGCCTTTCCAATTCTCCCCTTCCGCAGGATGCGCAACGACCGGAACGAACTTAAAATTCGGCATGTCCTTCTCAAATTGCTTCATCTCGTCAACGAGGCACAACTCGGCCACGGTATTGGCTCCGAAATAAAAAGTCGCTTTTCTTTTGTTGCCGGTATTTTTCATATCGAACAAAATGCACCGTATCGGCGCTATTCCGGAACCCCCTGCAATAAAAACTATATCGGCATCCGTTTCACGAAGTCCGAATTCACCATAAGGTCCGTTGATCTTAACATCGTCACCTTCTTTTAAAAAATTAAAACAATAAGTAGTGCAGATACCCTTAGGTACAAGACGGATTATAAGTTCAATAATATTTTTTTGGGCTGGGTTCGACGCTATCGAATAAGCGCGATAAGCTTCTTCATTGCTTCCATCGTATTTAGGCGCGAAAAACTGAACGTACCTGCCGGGGACATAATCCATCGCTACAGGTTCCAGCAGTTCCAGTCGGAAAAGCCTAATATCGCTTGTAAGGTCAATAATTTTCGCGCATTTAGTTTTATATTCCTGAATGGCCAGTAGTTTTTTTGGAATAAGAATCTTCAGGTCGTTTCGCACCTTAACCTGACACGACAGCCGGACATTATCGGCTATTTCCTCTTTCGTCATATACGGTTCTTCGGTGGGAAGTATCTGGCCTGCGCCTTCGAGGACTTTGAGTTTACAAAGCCCGCATGTCCCCCGCCCGCCGCATGCGCTGGGGATAAAAATCTTTTCATTGGCCAACGCCGAGAGCAGATTACCCCCGCCCTCGACAGTAATTTCCTTTTCTTCGTTGACAGTAATCTTGCACTGGCCGTAATTAGCGACAAAATACTCGGCAATAGCAAGAACTGCCGCCAGGCCAGCTCCTATGCCGCTCACCACCAGAACCGATATTATGAAAGTTGAAAACATCAGTTTCCCTGCAAAACTCCCGCAAAACCCGTGAAGGCAAGCGCCATAAGCCCCGCGATAATCAATGCTATCCCCGGCCCCTGCAAACCAGCCGGTATGCGGTCATTGGCAAGCCGCTGCCTTATCCCAGCCATAGCGATAATCGCTAAAAACCATCCGACGCCGCTGCCGAGGCCATAACCTACCGTAACAATAAAAGTGTAATCGCGAATCACCATAAAAAGCACTGCCCCCAAAATCGCACAATTCACCGTTATCAAAGGTAAAAATACGCCAAGCGTGTAATAAAGCGGCGGTATGTAGCGGTCGATTATCATTTCCACAAACTGCACGAACGCAGCAATGATAAGAATAAACATTATAAAACGGAAAAATTCCAAATGCATCGGGACAAGAACGTAATAATACGCAAACCAGTTGATCGCTGTGGTGCAGGTCATAACAAATATTACCGCGACACCAAGACCGAATGCGCTTTTGACTTCACGAGAAACACTCAGAAATGAGCAAAATCCCAAAAAATACGCCAGCAGAATATTCTGCGTAAATATCGCGGAGACACAAACGACCAGTGCCTGCAGCATCTGATTTTCGGTGCTCATTTTTTCTCCTTCGCTTTCAATTCAATGGAACGGAAAACCCATGTTACTATCGCCAGCACAAAAAGAGCTCCAGGCGGCATAACAAAAATTATCCATTTGTCCCAATACGGCCCGCTAAAATACGGCACAGCCATTCCCAAAAATGTCCCCATCCCCATAACTTCGCGAATTGTTGCTATTATCAATAATATGAACGAATAACCAAGGGCGTTATAAACACCGTCTAAAAACGCCTTGCCCACCGGATTTGAAATCGCGCACGCCTCACACCTGCCCATCACAATACAGTTGGTAATAATTAATCCAACGTAAGGACCTAAATTTCGGCTCATTTCAGGCCAGTACGCCTTCAAGACAATATCCACAATAATAACATAAAACGCTATTATCAGCGTCTCTATCATCATCCGTATATTGCGAGGAGTAAACCGTCTCAATAGTGACACCGTAGCCGCACTCAATCCCAGTGTAAAGACCAAAGCTGCGCACATCACCACCGTATTCAATACAAGATTTGTCACGGCAAGCGTGCTGCAAATACCCAGCACCTGCCGGAATATGGGATTATTCTTCCAAAGCCCCTGCGCCAGCAATTCTCTGTGCTCCGATTTCACTTTACCTTTTCCCTCCACTGCGTAAGATTATCATTTATTATCCGTTCAAGCCGCACACTCGTCTGCGTGGCACCTGTTACAGCGTGGACTTCACTTTCACCCAACTGCTCACCCGGCCTTCTGAACTTGACGGGTTTGTCTGTTACTGCCATAACCTTGCCGGCGAACTGATCTCTGAATTCAGGCTTGGCTATCTCGGCTCCCAAACCAGGAGTTTCGTTCTGTTCATAAAAAGCAATACCTGTAATTGTCTTTTTGTCCTCCGCTACTCCGACCAGCCCCTTTATCGGAGCCCAAAAACCTCTACCCTCGATTGGAACAGCATAAGCCTTGATACCGCCGTTTTCTTTCAGGGTATAAGCTCCGCCGCTTTGCGCGTCCGGCTGGGCTATGCGTTCGGTAAATCTCTGGTGTATCTGCTGCTTTGTCATACCATCTTCATATTGATTAGGCAACACCTGAAGAACGGCTTGTTCGAAAGCAATTTTCGCATTGGCATCAACTAAACTTCTTGTGGAGAAACTGAAGCCTATTATCACCGAACTGAAAACAAAGGTGACAATAAACATATACAAAACAGGATACCAGCGTTTCTCAAGCATTCACTGCCTCCTTCGCCGGTTTGCCTTTTTTGTATTCCCTGACAGCGTAATCCATTATCGGCGCGAACATATTGCCAATCAATATCGCAAACATCAGCCCGCCATTGAATATGCTGAAATTGCGAATAACTGTGATAAAAATGCCAATGATAATTCCGTAAAAAATTCGGGCCTCTTTTGTCTTCGGGGCAGAGACGGGGTCTGTCGCCATATAAAACGCCCCGAATAAAAACCCCCCACCCAAAATGGCTGGCCATGCACCGGGAACAGGCTTGACACCAAACCAGAATAACAATTGATTTAATATCGCGTAAGTCAGTATCAGCGAAAGCATGATACTGCGGTTAGCTGTCTTTGTAATAAAAAGATATAATCCACCGATACAGATTACCAATGCACTTGTGACTCCCATCGTTCCGCTTATTCTGCCGAATATTAACCCCTTAAGAAAGGCGGTTTTCTGAACCACTATATTTTTTTCGGACGGGATGTCGAAAGGGATATCAGTTTGGGCATCCTTATCGCCCATAATGAGTTTACCCGCTTTTAGATATGCCATCGGTGTCGCACCCGTAACAGCCGCAGGCTCCGAAGCAGTAGTCCATTTATCCAACGCTCCCCACAGCCCTTGCGCTGGCGCCGCCCACACTGCCGTAAGAGCTACGGGAAAGCAGATATAAACAAAGCATCTGCCCGCCATAGCCGGATTAAAGATATTGCGTCCGAATCCGCCGAAGACTCCTTTGCCGAATGCCGCTGCAAAGGCCATCCCAATTCCCACAACATGCCATCCGACGGTCGGCGGCATTATAAGAGCGAAAATTACGGCTGTTACAAATATGGATTCGCTTACAGGCTCGTTTCGCTGACGGGTAAAAAGATACTCCACAACAAAACCCACCACACAGGCCCAAAGCACAATCGCCAGACTTCGCCAGCCGAAATAATAAACCGCCGCAAGAACACATGGCGTCAATGCCCATATCACCCGCCTGTTTATCGATTCCCTGTGAAGATACCTTGCCGCCCTATTGGCTTGTGTCATTTGGCGCCCCTTAATCCAAAACTGTCGCTTGGCTACTAAGAACCATTGAAATTTTCATTTCAAGCGCAGCGAGAAATCTTTTTTATTCTTCCTTCAAGCCATCACTATTCGACCGTAACACTTTTTGCCAGATTACGCGGTTTATCGACATCATGGCCCCGGAGCACTGCCGCATGATACGCCAGCAATTGCAGCGGAACAACCGTCAGCAGCGGCTGAAGCAATTCCGGTACATCAGGTACTGTGATTAGATAATCGGCATGATTCTTGATGTTTTCATCACCTTCGGTACCGACGATAATCGTCCTGCCGCCCCGCGCCCGTACCTCTTCGATATTGCCCATTATCTTGTCATACTGCGATCCAGCAGTTGCGATAAATACAGCGGGCATTTCATCGGCTATCAAAGCTATCGGCCCGTGTTTCATCTCTGCCGCTGGCAAACCCTCGGCGTGAATGTAGCTTATCTCTTTTAATTTCAATGCGCCTTCAAGGGCAACTGGGTAGTTCAAACCCCTGCCCAGAAACAGCCAGTTGTTTTTATTTAAGTTTGCCGCTGCAATCTCCTTGATATGTGCGGACTGCTCAAGTACCTTTTTGATCTTATCCGGTATTAAAGCCATTTCTTTTATTAAATAGTTCGCGTCTTCACTACTTATATGGCGTCTTCTGCCAAGTTCTATGGCCAGCATAGTTAATACCGCTACCTGAGCTGTAAACGCCTTTGTGCTGGCAACGCCAATTTCCGGGCCGACATGTAAATAAACCCCTGCATCCGTATTGCGGGCAATCGACGAGCCTACCACATTAACGATGCCAAGTACCGTCGCTCCGCGTTCTTTAGCCTGCTCTACTGCGGCAAGGGTATCGGCTGTTTCACCAGATTGACTTATCGCAACTACAACGGTGCCGTCTTCTATAATTGGGTTGCGATAGCGAAATTCACTGGCATATTCTGTCTCAGTCGGGATGCGGGCAAGCTGCTCAAACAAAAACTCTCCCACCAGGCCTGCGTGCCAGGCCGTCCCGCAGGCGGTCAATATCAGACGCTTGGTTCGGGTAAGATCACGAAAATGATTACCTATCCCGCCCAGCACAATTCGTTTATTTATCGGATCAAGCCTGCCGCCCATACACGTCGCCAGAGATTTAGGCTGCTCAAAAATTTCTTTGAGCATGTGATGCTCGAAACCGTCCAGTTCGATCTGGTCGAGTGAAAACTCTATCTCCTTGAGATCTTTTGTAACCGCAACATTATTGATGGTCTTGGTATAAAACCCTTTAGGGGTAACAACCACCATCTCATTATCACTCATATATATAGCCTGCGTCGTATGTTCAACGATCGCAGATGCATCCGAGGCAAGAATATATTCGCCCGCTCCAACACCTAAGATAAGCGGACTACCCTTTTTGGCTCCGATAAGCATGTTGGGATTATCACTGCAAAGAATTGCCAGACCGTATGTGCCATATATCTCCCGCAATGCCCGCTGAACAGCCCACTCGAAGCGACTTTGCCCGCCAGTAATGCCGGACTTTTCATCGCCGTCGCCTTTGTTATAAAAATAACCTATCAGATTGGAAACGACCTCCGTATCCGTATCAGAGACAAATTCAACGCCTTCGCTCCTAAGCCAGGTCCTCAATGTCTCGTAATTTTCAATAATACCGTTGTGAACTACGGCGATTTTGCCGGAATAGTCCATATGCGGATGGGCATTGATCGTATTCGGCTCACCGTGGGTCGCCCAGCGGGTATGACCGATGCCAAGGGTCTCCCCTTGTCCAAAATTGCCCAAAATTGATTCAAGGGCGCTTATTCTGCCGCTGGTTTTTTTTACCCTTATCGCCCCACTGCCCAGCAGAGCTACACCTGCCGAGTCATAACCGCGATACTCAAGCCGTTTAAGTCCTTCAACGAGAATGGGTTGGGCTTCTTTGGCGCCCAGATAAGCAACTATTCCACACATAATTCAGTCCCCAAAAACAAATTTCTAACTAAACGGTCCATTATACGAAAAACGGCGTCCCCAAACAACCATTTATGCCTACGGCTGTTTAATTGAAAAAACAGAAGTTAATTCTTCTTTTTAAGTCTTTCCGCGGCAGCGCGGATATGAGCAGGCTCCGTTCCGCAGCAGCCGCCTACTATATTGACACCCACATTATGTATCTTTTCCACCGTTTCGGCAAATTCATCGGGGCCGATATTATAAACGGCCTGATCATCGACCAAATCAGGCATGCCGGCATTTGGCTCAGCGAGAATAATTATATCGCCACGAAGCCTCTTTGCCGCCGAGACATAATCCTTCGCCAAAAGAACATAATCATCAAGGCTCATTTTGCCGCAGTTAAAGCCAACCACATACGCGCCCAAAAGAATAAGCTGCGATACAGCGCTGTCAATATCAACCCCCATCATCGTCCTGAATGTAGTCACTGCCCTGTCAAAAGAAAGCGATGCAAATATAGGCAGATTACAGATATTCTTTACCGCCTCAACCGCGATGGTTATTTCATCCATTGCGCTCATTGTTTCTATAATAAAACCGTCCACTCCTCCTGCCAGCAATCCCTTAGCCTGCTCTGTAAAAGCCTTTTGCAGATCGACCGGGTCGAGATTACCAAATGGCGCAAGAAAATCTCCGGTCGGACCAATATCGCCAAGAACATAATTGTCTTCGCCGGCAGCCGAACGCGCTATCTGTGCCCCGGCCTTGTTGATTAGTTCGACTTGATCTTCAAGCCCATGCCGCGATAACGTATAACAATTAGCTCCGAATGTGTTGGTCAATACCGCATCGCTGCCGGCTCGGATATAATCGCGATGGATCAGTTCTATTTCGCTTGGCCGCTCGATATTAAGATAATCATTACACTTACTCACTTCGATCTTTCTATTGATGAGCTGTGTACCCATAGCGCCGTCCAGTAAAAAAACACGGTCACGTATGCGTTCGCCTAATTTCATCCTGCCCATAATTACCCCTTATTTTTTTAATTCGACCAATTTGTCACCCATAATGCGATAAACATTTTCATAATCGGAACTATTCGGCGGGTTAAACATCTTTTTTTCCTGCTGTTCGTTAAACCGCGTCTCTTTAATATTGCCCAGTTTTATATTCAGTTCAAATTTTGCGCCCGCCTTATTTATGATCTTTATCAAACGCGGAACAATAAGATTATCTCCGACCTGCCGGTAATCATCCATTTCAGCTAACGCCGTTAACTCGCCTTTACTGTCAAAATAATCTATCTTTCGGACACTGCGATTACAATTATCTATTGTCACACTTTTGATTATCGTGCCGTCTTTGGCGAGTTTGGCAAGTACGGTAAATTTTTCACTTGCGGCCATTTCCCATTCGTCCGCACTTTCGAAGTTAACCACACCAAGGGCTTCAAGCAAAATCCCTGCCGAAGCCGACACAAAACCGCCCCCTGCCTGATCCCATCGCCCGCTGTAAAAACTATCGATTTTATCTGGCCGAAGTGCAAGCCAGAATTCCTCTTTGTTGGAGCCAAGTATCAACCCTTTAGGGTCGAAAGCTATATCCCCCTGCAGATAAATATCGAACGGCGGATTTATCCATATTTTGACATCCACACGTTCTTTACTTTTCCTGCCTTTTTCATCCGCGTATATGAGTTGACTTGTCCCGTCGGCACGGAACGGCAGCAGCGGCGAATGACTAACTTCTTCCATTAATTCATCAATGTTGATGGGGCCAGGGCAAAGCCTTTCAAACTCTTGTGTCTGCGGCCCGCAGCCGGCAAGGCTGACCAAGAAAATACAAAATGTAAAAATTGCCAATTGTCTCATTTTTTCGTTTTATAGGTTAGCGGCCATTACCTGCTCAACCTGACCGGAAAGCTGTTCGACCTGTTTTTCAGTTAGATTAGGATTAACCACATCCGCAGTTGTTTTTTCGCCGCTGATTCTAAGTACCCATATTTCTTTGCCATCTTCCGTACGGCTCGTATCGTATTTAAGCTTTTTCTTTCTCATCAAAATCAGCGCTAGAACAAACCGGAAATTGATCTTTTCCTGGTCTGTCTCATTTGTCAGCCGCTCAAAAAAAGCCATCAGCATTTCGTCATCGACAAATAATTTTTTCTTCTGATTCGGTTCAGGAAGTTTAGTCTTCCAATAACAAAAAACATCCGGCTGATTCGCTTCCCAGTATTGAGCCGAAAAATCCCGCCTCGCGAAACCATCGGCTGTCTTAACTAATGCCGCAAAATATTCCTCGCCGGGTTCTATCTGCCTTTCGGTTCCGCAGCACTGCCCTAACGGTCGTTCAATTTCCCAATCTGCCATAATTCTTAATTCTCAAAAGTTAACCAATTGCTAATATTATTGATCGTTTTCACTCCAATCCCTTCCACCTCATCAAGATCCTCACTGCATCGAAATACCTGTTCCATCGCATTTTGCCGTTTTTGCTCTCTGTACCTCACTATCGCCTCGGCCCTGCCTGCACCTATCCCCGGCAGCCGCTGTAAACTTATAGCATCGGCTTTATTAGGATTAATTTTATTTTGCAGGATAATGCCGTCCTTGCTTTCTTCGAAAATGTCACCAAACAAAAAGGCGAATCCAAGTGCGCTCGTTACAATAACAGCAAGGATAAAAGCGGCTACTTGCGCATTTTCATTCCCTGTTTTGCCGGACAATAGTTATCTCCTGCAGAGAACCTTTTGAAATTTTTTGAGACTATCGTAAGTCGCTTTCGGCGAAAAATCTTTCTCCAGTAATCCGCTGTGTTCAACCGAACAGGCATCCGAATCTGCCAGATTCGCATACACCAACGCTTCAACAAAAGGTTTACTGAGAGCTATTCGGCAAAACTGTTCAAGCCACCGCGATTGCTTGCCTTTATCCCAATCGCCGCTTTCACAACTTTCCTCCGTCTTGGCATATTCACTGGACACTTCAATGCCTGTAATGTAAACAGGTTTGGCAATAACGATAAGCTTATCTAAAAGTGCGGATATATGCATCAGGTCACGCACCTGCATCCCGTTTTCATTTTTACCAAATTTCATCTGAAGCCCGAACGCTTCAAAATTCATCCCGCTCTGCACCACCATATCAAGATAAACCAGCGGCGGTATTGTCGCCTGGTTGACCGCATAATATTCCCCCCATGGCTGCGTAACATCAACAATCTTGAATGCCTTTTCATTTGCCGCCTTAGCAGCCATAGTAGCTGCCCGCGTCATTTCCAAAATCTGCTCAAAATTAAAACCGAACACGTTAACGGAGTTCATACCGCTGATTACATTCCAAAGCCGAACATTAAGGTATCGACCGACTATCTCGGCGACAAAATTGTAAGCGGCTTCGCGTATTTTCTCAAAATCAGGTTTGCCCTTTACCAGCCACGCAGGTAAATATTCCGGCGAAAAGCACAATATCGGCCCGCAGCCCAGCAGTATCTTACGCCCAGTTAAAAGATTCATACACTGATCCAACTCGGACCAGTCATAAACTCCCTCCTTTTTCTCGATTGTCGCCCAATTTACCGGCACAAAGGCAAGCCCGAACAAATCGCTGAATTTGTTAAAATAGCCGGAATTAGAAATTAACTGAGGTTCAATTCCGCATCCAAGCACACTTTTGGGCATAGCTCTGACTTTCGATTTTAATTCAAGAAGAGAGC
>JAQURJ010000041.1 GCA_028715705.1 Phycisphaerae bacterium
GAAATTGTAAGCCATCTCGTAGTCCTTTACATGTTTAGCAATCCGTTAAGTCTATTATAACCGAAAAACTGGATTTATTCACTTGTTAAAAGAGCAATTCCTGGCAATTATTTATGCAACAGGCTCAGATATCGATTTAACTCGCTCAGGATTAAACAGCCGAAGCCTTTTTGGCTACCACATTCTCGGCCCGAAAGCCTTTTTCGCCCTCTACGACATCAAAGACGACCGTATCCCCCTCCACCAGCGTCTTGTACCCATCACCGGAAATACTGGCATAATGCACAAATACATCTTTGCCTTCCGGAGTAATCAGAAAACCATAACCTTTGCGGGGGTTAAACCACTTAACCTTTCCCTCTGCCATAAATAAACCGCTCCCTTCAAGCAACTACAAAATATCAAGCTCAATCAGGCCTGCGAGGTATCCGGCGCAGCCGCCGAACCACTAAGGTTACCCTTCATCAAACGGCCCATTTTGAACTTTACAGTACGCTTTATAGGCACCTCAACCCTTTCAAGGGTTTTGGGGTTCTGGGCAATCCTGGGAGCTCGTGTGCGGGTCTCAAAGACGCCAAAATCACGAAATTCCAGCCTGTTGTCATTCGCAAGCTGCTCGGTAATCTCATCAAGAAATGTTTGAATGATCCGTTTGACCAATACTCTTTTTGCCTGGGTCTTATCAGCAATCATATCAATCAATTCTTTTTTGGTAACTGTCGCCATAGCGTTTCCTCATAAAAGAGCTTGGAAATTACGTTTTTAACCTATATGGAGAGGCCGCTGGTGATGGATATTTTCCAACGGTTTTAGCAAATCTCCATTCAAAAATACACCTTCATACGACAATTTAGACAGAGCATAAAAAGCCCCAAAGAAGTTGCTTCTGTCAACTCTGCCAAACAATCACAAACTACTATAAACCAATGACTTCTATTCATCAAGCACTTTTTTAAAAAAAATTTTACTCCTCTATAAGCTTTTTTCAATACCATCATATCTTTTTATTGACCGTTTGGGCTGCTTACCCCATAATTGTTGTTTTTAACTTAATTTACCTGGGACAATGCAAGAAAACCAAAATCGAACCAAAGGCGGCTCTTCAACGGGAGTGGTCACTGAGATAGCCAGCACCATAGAATCGCTGATAATAGCCCTGATACTGGCACTGGTTTTTATGGAATTTGTGCTTCAGGCCTTTCGTATTCCTACAGGCAGCATGGCCCATACGCTTAGGGGCGATCATTTCCAGTTTATCTGTCGCCAATGCGGGTTCAGATATGACTATGGTTACGAATTCGCCGGCATGGATTTACCAAACACCGTGGAAACCCGCTGTCCAAATTGTGATTTTTACCAGAATGTCACCCCACATGCACGTGTGGCCGGAGGCGACCGGATACTGGTGATGAAATTTATCTATCAGTTTTTTGAGCCAAAACGATGGGATGTGGTGGTATTCAAAGAACCGGCCAACCCAAAAACCAATTTTATAAAACGGCTGATAGGAAAGCCCGGCGAAAAGATACAAATCGTAGATGGAGATATTTATATAAATGGTCTTATCGCTCGCAAGCCGGCTAAAGTACAACAGGAACTATGGATGCCCATTTACAACAATGACTACCAGCCTGTAAACCCTGATGACGGGCGTTTCGACGGCGGCAGGTGGCGGCAGCCTTTTGTCAACCGCCAGGAATCCAACTGGCGTACAGATGAACAAGGCCCCACTGTTTTTATCTTAGAAACTGAATCGGATAAATTTAATTTTCTTGAGTATAACCCCTCAAGTTCCACCGATCTTAGGGCAGCGTATGCGTATAACAATGTAGATGATTATATCAAGCAGCCTTACTGCAGCGATCTGAAGATCAGCTTCTGGTTTGATTTCAGCGACTCGGCGGTGATAGGAGCCGAACTTTCAAAATATGACATCCTCTATCGAGGATTTATGAAAAATTCAAAACTTATTATTGAAAGAATAAAAGAGGGTGCAAGCGAAATTCTTGCGGAGAAAGACACCCACGCCCTGCCTGGGGAAAAAGTTATACCTTTTTCCTTTGAAAATGCAGACCATAGGCTCGTTTTACGGGTTGGCGGCGATGGTATTTTCGCCGATCTTGGCTCGGGCATGGATGATGCAGGCCCGATCAAACCCGTTATACCGCCGACAGCGGCAATCTTTGCTGCTGGAACAGTTAAAGTCAGCCATCTGGCTATTTTTCGTGACATCCATTACACCGAGGCCCCGTTATTCAGTAACGATGAAAAAGATCGCGCAACACGAGAAAATCCTTTTGTGTTGGACAAAAACCAATATTTTATGCTCGGCGATAACAGCCCCGGCAGTGCCGACAGCCGCCTCTGGGATAGTTTTGGTATCGGCAATTCCGGCAAACAATATCCAAAGGGGATCGTACCCGCAGAGTATCTGATGGGAAAGGCATTGTTTGTTTACTGGCCGGCAGGATTCAGACCATTTGAAAAGTTTCAATTTGGCTTTGTGCCTAATATAGCGGAAATGAAGTTTATTTACGGCGGTTCAGATAGAAAGTGAATATGACTGATACAAAAAAAAATGAAAAAAAAATCGAAAGAACAAAGGCTTATCGAATAGCCGAATCCTTTGAATCGCTCATTACCATTCTTATATGGGCTCTATTACTCATAACTTTTGTAATTCGATCCTTTATCATACCCACCGGCAGCATGGCCGATACCTTAATGGGCGCTCATTTCAAAATCCGCTGTGCGCAGTGCGGCTACTACTACGACCACGGCTTTGATCCGCGGCAATACAAGCTGCCTGAGAATACCGTTCCCGCTGCCAAAGTACCAGTTTTTAGCACGCGGTGTCCAAGCTGCGGCTATATCGAACCGCAGGGACAGACAAGACAAGTAGCCAAAGGCGACAAGATTCTTACGCTCAAATCGATCTACCAGTTTACGGAACCCAAACGATGGGATGTGGTAGTATTTAAGAACCCAAGAGAACCGAAGATAGATTATATCAAACGTATGATAGGAAAACCCGGGGAAAAAATCGAGATCATAGACGGTGACGTATATATAAACGATAAGATTGCCCGCAAGCCCAAAAAGGTTCAGGATGAGTTGTGGATGCCGATATATGACAATGATTTTCAGCCGATAAAGCCGCAGTGGCCTTCGTTTAACAACCATAGATGGCACCAGCCTTTTAGAAATTTTGGTGGCTCCAATTGGAAAGTAAGCGATGACAACCCGACAATATTCACACTGCAAAGCAATACAGAGAACTTAAATAAACTTTTCTATGACACTTCGCTCGGTAACGATTTTCGCGCTGTTTACGCCTACAACGACATTAGACGTTATGGAAGCAGGGTATTTTGCAGCGACCTTAAGATACGGTACTTTGCCAATGCCGATGGAGATTCGGTTTTTGGCGCCGAGCTTGGTAAATACGGAAGGCTGTACCGAGCAACCGTTGATACAAATGGCACAATGGCTATTGTCGAGGTTCGCGGCAATTCAGTCGAAATACTGGAACAGAAAACCGTTGAGGTTAATTTTGACAAACCAGTCTTAATTGAATTTTCCAATGTTGACCACCTGCTCACATTGAGGGGCGGTGATGAAAAATTAGAGCACGACTTCGGTTTAAATGTCACCGATACCGGTATTATTAGGTCGGAAATTGAACCTCAAGCCGCTATTGTTGGCACAGGTAAATTGACCGTTTCACGCATTGCTATTTTCCGGGATATTCATTATACCGACGCCGCTGGCGGCCCACAAAACCCAAACGGCGTCGAAGGCAATCCTATTACGTTAGACGACGACCAATTCTTCGTTCTCGGCGATAATAGCCCCAACAGTGCTGACAGCCGTTTCTGGGATACCGAAGGCATCGCCAACAACGGCAAGACCTATCCAAAAGGGATAGTTCCGCGCGAATATCTTGTGGGAAAAGCGTTGGTGGTCTTCTGGCCGTCAGGGTACAGACCGTTCGAGAGATTTCCCTTCTGCATAGTCCCTGACGCGGGAAAGATGCGTTTCATTTACGGCGGATCAAATAGCCGGTAATAGCACCACTTTCCGCGGAGGGAAACGATGCCGACAATCAGCCAAAAACTGGAGTTGATCGATAAACAGCTTGCAGGCAGGCAAAGTTTTACAGATTCAGTTGTAAATAATTATCCCCTTTTCTTTGCGGCTTTTGGCTTGACTGTCGGAATAATATTCCGGGATAAGTTTTTCTTCGCGATTATACCAGCAATTTTTGCGCTTGTTATAACTGCGATTGCGGCAATTTCAATCTCTGTAAAACTGAAAAACCCAAAAGTCGCCGCCTGGGGCTGTTTTGTGTGTTTTTTGTTTTTGGGGATAATTCGGCTGGGGACATTCCGACAATTGCCAGCCGACCATATAAATAATATCGTTGGCAGCCAAAGAACTCTCGCCACAATACGCGGTGAAATTGTCACCGAACCTCGCGTCAGTTATAATCCAGATTGGCAATTCGCCCGTTTTGTAAGAACCGATCCATCCAGCAGTTTTTACCTGCGATTGACCAAAATTGAAACCGTAACAGGCTGGAAAAAAATAAAAGGTCTGATAAGAGTTCAGGTCAATGGTCCGGTCATTACATTAAAGCAAAATGACCAAATTCAGGCTTACTGCTGGCTGGATAAATTAAAACCTGCGGGCAATCCCGGCCAGTTCGACTTGTGCGAATATCTTTCCCTGCGAAATATCAGTATTACGGCTTATGTGGACGGCAACGCTGCAATCGAACGCCTTGAAAAAAAAGACGGATTCAGTTCGTCTCTAACAACATTGCAAAACTGGACGGCACAAACTCTAAGCGACGGAATAGGGCAGAATGAAACCGCTCTTGCCCAGGCGCTGCTCCTTGGACAAAGAAGCGATATCGACCCGCAAACTCTGCTCGCATTTCAAAAGACAGGCCTGTCGCACTTTATCAGCCTAAGCGGTCTGCATTTTGGAATTCTCATTGGGGCCGTCTGGTGGGTATGCAGGATTGCGGGTCTTTCCAAACCCAAGCGTGCTATTGTATGCCTTCTGGCAATAGCGATCTTCCTTTTGATCGTGCCTCCACGAGCACCGACACTGCGAGCTGCGGTCATCGGCATTCTTATCTGTGCGTCACTGGTCTTCCGACGAAAACCAAATACGATTAATTCGCTTTGCCTTGCCGCTGTAATCCTGCTTTCAGTCCGTCCAACCATGCTTTTTGAAGTCGGATTCCAGCTTTCCTTTACGACGGTTCTGGGTATCGCTCTTTTAGCTAATCCGCTGCGATTCTTTTTGCGAGAAAAACTTCCCCGTGCAGAGAGCAAAAATTTGCTCGTACTATTTTCCAGGAAATCAGCCGAAACAATTATCGACCTTCTTTCGGTTGGCTTATCCGCATGGCTGGGCGGCGCAGGTATTTTACTAAACTGCTTTTACACAATAACTCCGCTTTCTACCATTTATACCGTTATGGTTTTCCCGCTGGTGGCGATGGTTTTGATATTTGGCTATCTGAAGCTGATTTTTGCCATTTTACTTCCTACCGTTTCAGTGGCATTTGGCTATGTGACTTCGATTATGAGCAGCTTTTTGATATGGGCGGTAAGGCTTCTTGCACAAATCGGTCTTTCAGAGATACTGATAGGCAAGCCCC
The DNA here is from genome assembly GCA_028715705.1 of Phycisphaerae bacterium. GTDB lineage: Bacteria > Planctomycetota > Phycisphaerae > Sedimentisphaerales > Anaerobacaceae > JAQURJ01. The sequence continues at coordinate 5,675 of JAQURJ010000041.1, forward strand.
CGCTTTGGCTGGTCTTTTTTTATTATTCTCTGCTGCTGTTTGCGATTTTGGCCTATATGAAAAATAAGCTGCTCAAAATGATTATCTGCTTTTGCGGCGCAAGCGTTTTTGCATTCACACTTTTGACACTCAAATTTGGTTTTTTAGATTCCAATAAACTACAAATGACCGTTCTTGATGTAGGAGACGGTCAATCGATTGTAGTTCTCATGCCGGATAAAAGACCTTTTGTTTTCGACGCCGGCTCAATGCGCAAAAAAGACATCGGAACAAGAGCTATCATCCCCTTTCTTCGACGTAAGGGCATAACCGGGATCGATACTTTTGTTATGAGCCATGGCGATATTGACCATGTAAACGGCGCTTGCGAACTGGCGGGCGCTATGCCGATTCAAAACATTTATTCAACCGAATCCTTCATCGCCCAAACAGGTTACGGCCCAACCGCATCCTTCAATAAATTTCTCAAAGCACAAAACCGCACTGCAGCCGTCCTTCCGCAGCAATTAGGCGATGGCAAGGTTGGCATAACAAAAATATGGCCGACAGAATCGCTGCCGGAAATCGTATCCGATAACGATAGATCGCCCGTCTTTCTTATCGAATATGGCGGCAAAAAAATACTGCTTTGTTCCGATATCGAAAAGTATGCACAGCAAAAGATATTATCGCAAAACCCACAGTTGACTTGTGATATTCTCGTGTTGCCCCATCATGGGTCGCTAAATACGCTTGACGAAGGATTTGTAGAAAAACTTGATCCTGAATTTCGTATCGCAAGCTGCAGCCTTCAGCGAGCCGAGCAATTGAGCAAAAGTTATTATGATAAAGGGGGAAACTCATTCTACACAGCCCGCGACGGCGCGATCGAAATAATTATTACAGCCGCAGGTAAAATCTCAATATCGCCAAAGTTGAAATAAAAAAGGCCCTTGCGTTTCAACAAAGGCCTTTGAAAGTTATGTATTCACTTTGACCTAATTCTTTATCCTGACAACGATTTCCACCCGCCGATTCTTGGCCTTTCCGGCAGCATTATCGTTAGATGCCACCGCCCTTGCGGGGCCGCACCCGACGGCACGGATTTTATCATCGCCTATACCGCGATCCATCAGGTAACGCACAACCGCAAGCGCTCTTTCCGACGAAAGCTGCCAGTTGTCCTGCCATTTCGATTTCTGAATAGGATCGGTGTCGGTATGCCCCACAACGTCAATCTGCTTGCCGGGATATTTACTCTTGAGCACCGAGACTATTTGATCGAGGTTGTTATTTGTAGTTGATTTAAGAGATGCCTTGCCGGAAGCAAAAAGGATAGCATCTGGCAAAGTTACTGTAATTGTACCAGCGGCTGCATCGAAGGATACGTCATAGCCGTCGAAACCTGTCGCCTGCGCGGGAGTTTTCTTCTGCTCGGCTATCTGCCGCTGCAGATCCTCGATAGTCTGCTGGCTCAGAGAATATTGTTCGGCAAGCTGGCCCTTTTCGGCTCGCTCACGATCAAGCAGACCTTTTAGATTCTGATGCTCAACATTAAGAGCATTATACTTTTTCTTCCAGTCGGTGCAGCCGGAAAGCATGACAAGTGAAAGAACAGTTACTAACAGAATGGTGGATTTCAACGCCGTACGCATACGATACTCCTTTATCAATAACTCTGATAGAAAATGTTGTTAAAGTAATTGAGAATTCTATCATGCAATATGATAACAACTAAAATCCCCATTGACAAGAAGGGACCATAAGGAATTTGTCGAACTTTTTTAAAAAACATTTGGACAGCCGCCCAGAGCAACCCGAAAAACGGCGCGACAAAGAACGCTACGATTGCCATTAACGGACCAATAACCGCCCCCGCTGCCCCCATCAGGTGCACATCGCCAAGCCCCATCGCCTCTTTTCCAAAAGCCAGCGTCCCAAATATCCGCGTCGCCCAGACCACCCCGCAGCCGATAAAATACCCCCACAAACTGCCCAGAAAGCCCGATATTGGCGGTATTTGCGAAAATTTCACCCACCAGTCGTTAAAAACCGGATTTTGCCGGTAAAGCCACAATGCCGCCGCGGAACAAATTATTATCGGCAGCAAAAAAACGATTTCGCGGCAAGCTTCCAGCCGGTCATTAAATTTTATTTGCGATTGGGCGACCTCGGATTCGGTTTCGTGTTCCTGGTAATAACTCGGCTTTATCACCCCCGTAAAAAGAAGCAACATAGAGATGATCAGACCTAAAGCAGCCCCTGCCGCTAATATTCCCGTTTTTGCAGACGCCGCAGGCAGTAAATCATAGCCATGAATAATATCAATATCTATCAAAAACGGGGCCATTGCCGAACCGATCAGGCCCGCAGCCGTTACGACCCAGCAGATGCTTATGGGAATCACCCACAATTCCAGGTCTATAGCCGATGACGCTATCAGACCAGCCGCAAGAACAAACATTACCAGTAAAATCAGCCATCCGCCGTTTAGGAATGCAATTATGCCGCCTTCGCCACCTATTACAAAAGTTCGTATATCGCTTCTAAAATACAGCAGGAAAAGACCTGTAAACACAATAGCGGTTAACAACTCCACCAGAAAATAGCGTACCGAGATAGGCGATTTGCAGTTACGGCATTTTGCGCCTAAGGCTATCCAGCTTAACAATGGGATATTATCGTAAAAGCGAATACGTTTGCCGCACGCTGGACAGCTTGACGGCGGCGTTACCAGCGATTTTTCACGCGGCAACCGATAGACGACCACGTTTAAGAAACTTCCAACGCAGGCTCCCAATGCAAAAACAAAAACTGTCCATATCCATGTCAATCCCGGCATAACGCCTCCATTGCGTTGTTATTTTATGTCCTTAATCCCAACGAGCTGCGAGCTATTTTACGAAAGAAAGTACAAAGACGCTTTGCCTCAGCCGCAGCTTTTTTATCTGCGGATTCACCCGGATAACGAAATGCTGCTGCAAAATCAGAAAGATAAGCAAGGTCCTGACGAAAAATTTCCCAATCAGGCTCAACTTTAACAACTTGCTCCAATATCGCAACTAAATCATGAATTTTGCCAAAAGAAATACCTGCTTCAGATAATCTGGCTTTGAGATATTTTTCTGCACGTTGCTGATAATGAAAACAGATTCCGTCATAGTTAGGGTTTTTTCTAACCCTGCTTTCTCTTTGTGCCGTGCCAAAATCGGATTCTGTCCTGGCAACCCATTCAGCGGTTATCGGCTTCATAGAGCACCTTTCCTTCTTCAACTATCTCCCGCATGAAACAATCGCCCATCTTTATCCGTTGGATCACTTTTTCAAGGGTTCTGATTAAGATATCCACAGGGAATTTCGGCTGCAACTTCATCCTGATTTCGACCGATTTATCAACGTGCCTGCCCTTAAAAGGCCCGATTACCAATAAATCAACGTCAGAATCCTCGGTTGCCATACCGTGAGCATAAGAGCCGAATAATATAACCTGCTCGGCTCCGAACTGCCCGCCTATTTGCCTGCCGAATTTTTTGATTTTGCTTATAGCTACCATAAACTATTTGCGAGTTTTAGTTTCATTGTTTCGATTCACCATTGCCGCGACTTTCATCGGTAATCCAAACAAGCGAATAAATCCGGTCGCGTCCATGCTGTTGTATTCTGCACCCATTGTGAAACTCGCAAGCTGGGGGTTATAAAGGCTCTTGGGACTTTTAACTCCAACCGCAGTGGACTGCCCTTTGAACAATTTTACCCGTACCGTCCCACTAACATTCTGCTGTGTCACATCGAAGAATGCGTCCAGAGCCTGCCGCAGCGGCGAGAACCACTGACCGTAGTAAACCAACTCGGCATACTTCAGCGAAAGCTGCTTCTTATAATGCATTGTCTCACGCTCCAGACACAGGCTCTCCAGCCGGTCATGGGCACACATCAGTATCGTTCCGCCCGGCGTCTCATAAACCCCGCGGCTCTTCATCCCAACCAACCGATTCTCGACCAAATCGGCCTGCCCTACCCCGTGCTTGCCGCCGATTTTATTCAACTGTTCGATAAGCTTCACACCGTCCGTAACCTTGCCGTTAAGCTTGACAGGTATTCCCTGCTTAAAGTCGATTTCAACGTAATCGGGCTTAGACGGAGTTTTCGATATCGGCTTGGAAAGCACGAACAGGTTATCTTTTGGCTCATTCCACGGGTCCTCGAGGTCGGCGCCTTCGTGACTTATATGCCACAGGTTGCGGTCGCGGGAATAGATTTTCTTCTTTGTCTGATCAATGGGGATATTATGTTTTTTGGCATAATCTATCGCGGCCTCTCGCGAGGTTAGTGTGAAATTCGGGTCTTTCCAGGGCGCAATTATCTTTAGCGACGGATCGAGCGCCATAAAGGTAAGCTCAAAACGCACCTGATCGTTGCCCTTTCCCGTCGCTCCGTGTGATACTGCTGTTGCGTTTTCCTGATGAGCGACATCGACCTGATGCTTGGCTATCAGAGGCCTCGCAATGCTTGTGCCGAGCAGGTATCCGTTTTCATAAACAGCCCCGCTTTTAAGCATCGGCCAAAGATAATCCTCAACGAATTCCTTACGCAGGTCTTTTACGATGCACTTGACCGCCCCGCTTTTCATCGCCTTTTTCTGGATATTATCAAGCTCATCGCCCTGCCCAAGTTCAGCGGCAAACGCGATAACTTCGTAACCGTAAGTTTCCTTCAGCCACGGTAGGATAACACTGGTATCCAGCCCACCGCTGTACGCCAATACAACCTTTTCAGCTTTAGCCATTTATATTTCCTCGAAAAATTCTCAAAAGCGGGATTATAATACTTATTCCACTCCCAGACAATCACAAACCACTTTTCTCATCTTCGCTTTATCGGCACTTTGGCCAGTAAAAAGTTTGAATTGTTCGGCTGCCTGACCAACGAACATCTCCAAGCCGCTAATAGTTTTCGCGCCGTAATTTTCGGCTTCTTTGAGCAATAGCGTCTTGGCTGGATTATAGATCGTATCAAAAACCGCCATATCGCTATTGAGGCAGTTAACGCTCACCGGCATCGCATCGACATTCGGACTCATCCCAACGCTGGTACAATTGATAAGCAAGTCAGCATCGATATGTTTCGACTCATCCAGCCCCGCCCAGCCGCATCCAAACTCCGCCGCCAGGTCTTTTGCTTTCTCTGCCGTACGGTTATAAATTTTCACACCGGCTTTTGCCTCTACCAACCCCGCTGCGATCGCTCTTGCCACACCACCGGCACCGACAACAGCTACATTCATCTTCGCAAGTTTTTTTGTATTTACCTTCAGCCCCTCAAGGATAGCGTCCATTGCCCCGCGATAATCGGTATTGTACGCCGCAAGCCGTCCATCAGCATCAATAAGAACCGTATTCGCCGCCCCTATCCTCTCAGCCAAAGGTTCTACAACACCAGACTGTTTTCGCACAAACACTATCGCGTTCTGCTTGTGCGGAATAGTAACGCTGAACCCCTTAAACCCAAGCCTTTTGCGGTCAAGAACGTGCTGCATAAAAGCACTAAATTCATTCAGTCCCCCGTCAACCAACAGCGGCAGATAAACCTTATTCAACCCCGCTGCTCCGAAACACACGTTATGTATGGCAGGACTGATCGAGTGCCCCACTGGACTGCCTATCACCCCGTAAACTTCCGTTTCCTCATTTATGCTGTCGAAATTATAAATCTTTTTCATCTCTTCGACGCTTACCTGACCGGCAGCGGTGGAATTTGCCGCTGACAGACTAGCGAACGTCAAAAACGTTCCCAGTTTTCCTGCCAAAATTCGAGTGCAGACACCAGCTTGCCCCATACACAAGACAATCCTCTCGCCACCTGTCCTGGCCAGAAGGTCGAACGCCTCGAAACAATCATTGATATGATTAGCCATATAAACCAGTTTCGGTATAGCCGCAGAATACGCCCCCGTCATCTTGCGATACAACTGGCCGATATTCTCGAACCTGCCCTCAAAATTATGCGCCGACAGTATCAGCCTCGCCTTGGGTCTGTTTGCCAGCGCGACCAGCAGTTTTTCGCGGCTGTCGCTATGCCCGAAATTGCGATATTCAAAATCAATTAAGTCCGCCCCGCAGTCCACCGCAGCCGCAAGAACGGCTGCGCGAATACCAAGCGGATATTTTTGCGAACCCCCTTCTTCCTTATCACGGCAGGTAATCAATAGCGGCACATCACAATCTGCCTTTAACTGCTTCACCAGCTTACGAACCATCTCCGCAGACAAATTTTCCAAGTAATCGCTGCGAAGCTCTATCATCTGCGCCCCCGCGCACACCGCCTGCAAAGCCTGCTCAAGGCAATCCTCAAAACATCGCGGCGATATTGGCACTGTAAGATAAGTCATAACAAAGTCTGTATATCAGCCCCCACCGCCCAAATCAAGTAAATTCCCCCATCTGTGCCACATTCATCCAACAATGAGCAAGGCAATATACGGCACGACATTGAAGAGCAATATGCCTATTTTGTAAAACGCCAGAACTGAATACCAGATTGCGTCGAATTTTTCTTCTGACACTTTGTACCATTTTGAATGCACTCGATATATCCAGCTTCGTCCCAGCAGGAAGAACACAAAGCTCCATAAAAGCAGCCCTATGTTGATTATCGAACACCACAAAAGCATTTCACGAACAACATCAATTGCCATTTTTGTACCTTCTTAAAATTTGTTTGCCAAGTTTGGTAATCCTCATACAGAAGATGAACTGTTTTTTCAGGTTAATAATTTCGCGGCGGATTTGGCGAAATAAGTGATGATAATGTCGGCTCCGGCGCGTTTTATCGAGCAGAGTGTTTCCATTATCGCCGCGTCCCTTTCGAGTGAGCCTGTGTCGGCTGCGGAATTGATCATCATATATTCCCCGCTGACGTTATAGGCGGCGATAGGGACATCGAAACGCTGCCTCGCTCTGTAGATTATATCCAGAAAAGGCAGAGCCGGTTTTACCATTACAATATCAGCCCCTTGTTCGATATCGAGCGATATCTGGTTCATCGCCTGCCGGTCGTTGGCGGGGTCGAGCTGATAACTTTTTCTGTCGCCAAAAGCGGGAGTTGAATCGGCTGCGTCACGGAATGGACCATAAAAAGCGGAGGCGAATTTAGCTGAGTAGGACATAATAGCGGTTTCGTGGAAAGCATTTTTTTCAAGAGCCTCTCTTATGAATTCAATGCGGCCATCCATCATATCGGATGGGGCAACAATGTCGGCACCTGCTTGAGCGTGAGAGAGAGCAATCTTGGCAAGCAGGTGACAAGTTTCATCGTTGTCGATGCGGTCGTCTTTTACGATACCACAATGACCTGTATCGGTATAAGAACACAGGCAGACATCGGTTATTACCACAAGCTGGGGAACGGCTTTTTTTATGGCCTTTACTGCTTGCTGGACAGATCCGTCTTCGTCCCATGCGGCTGAGCCTGTTTTGTCTTTTTTGCTGGTACTGCCAAAAAGCAGCACAGCAGGGATACCAAGCGAAGCGACATCGTTAGCTTCGGTGACGAGAGTGTCCGGTGAAAAACGGCTGCAACCGGGCATGGACTTGATGGGTTCGACAAGACCTGCCCCATCCTTGACGAAAAGAGGGTAAACCAAATCATCTACATCAATTCGCGTCTGGTGAACAAGTCTTCGCATAGCCGGACTTGTACGTAAACGCCTTAGCCTGTTCTGCGGAAAACTCATAGCTATTCTTTCCTTTATTTTGGCTACAGAAGGACACAGAGCAACACGGTTTATTTCAGTTTCAGCGGCAGGCCTTTTTCCTTCGACTGCTCTACAAATGACCGCATCTGACTTACAAGCAGTTCAAGCTGCTGCGAGAGGTCGAGCATACCTTCGTAGAGGCGACCATCGTTGAACATTTTTGCCATTGTTCCGCTGCCGCTGTTGAGTTTTTCGATCGCAAGCCGCAATTCGGCAAAAGTTTTGCCCATTTCATCGCTGGCGCCTTTACCGGACGCAAGGAACTTTTCCATCGTTTTTAAGGTCTCGGTTGTCTGCTCGGATGCTTTGGAGATATTCGCCAAAATCAAACCAATATTTTTCTTGTTCTCCTCATCGCCGACTATCTGGTTGGTATTTTCTACGAGTTTGGCTATGCCAGCTGTAAGTTCGTCGATTTTTTGCTGGGTCTCTTCGGGGAAGAATTCACTTGCAACTCCAGTGGTGCCCTGAAGCAGCATGCCATCGGTCAATACGCCGCGAGGTTCATTGCCATCCGGCAAGGGAACATCCAGGGATATGAAACTGCTGCCAAGACCGCGAGTCAACAGTTTGACCCTGACATTGCCGGGAATGTCAGAAAATTCCTTGTCGATACTCACCACGACCAGAACCTGATGGTATTTTTTGCCGGAGCCAACTTCATCTCTCAACTGCGGTGGTTTGACCTGGGTAACTCTACCGATCTGATAGCCGCAGAAACGAACGGGCGTATTTTCCTGAACGCCGGGGGCATCAGGGAACTGTATTTTTACCCGGTAAGATTTCCACTGGCTGATAACCACCGGAAGGTCGCCGAATTTGAATATCATCCAGAACAGCGCCATCAAAGCCGCAAAGACAAAAACCCCTACGATGAAATTGCGTCTTTTTTGTATTTTTTCATAATCGCTCACAGTCGTTTTCCTTTCAAATCAATCCCTGCCGTGGAAGAAAAGCTCACGAATTTCCCGCAGGGGGTAGCCGCTATCGTTCAGTTTTTTTATCAACTTAATTTTTTCCACAGCCTTTTCATCGAAAAGTCTGCGTCTTGTTCCAGTCGTTTCTGTAGGCTCCAGAATTCCGACCAATAAGTAATATTGCAGAGTTTGTCGGGAAATTCCAGCTTTTTTTGCGGCCTGGCCTACTGTAAACAGTTTTTTTTTACTCAAAATGATTCTCCGCAAAGTTATCCCGCCGCTGCGAAAAAATCCGGGCCACCAGCTTCAAAAATACTGTCTGAACCTGCTCGGTCTTTAATCGCATCGCGGCTTCTTTGGCGTTAAGATTATCGGCAAAAGTATTTAACCAGTTTGGAGAAAGCATAATAATATAGTCAAAATCGGCAGGTATATCGTTTTGGCTTGACCGAAAGGCCTCACGAAAAAGTCTTTTAATTCTGTTTCGCACTACAGCTTTGCCGGTACCCTTACGGACAACAACCCCAACACGGGAGAAACCTAACTGGTTGGGGGCAATAAAAACGGCCAGAAGATTATCACGAGCGACTATCCGGCGCGATAAGACGGTGCGGAACTCGTCCGATTTTGCTATTCTGCGTTTTTTCGGCAGCGAATTGATACCCAATATATTGTCCCTTTTTGATAAAATCAGAAAGCGAGAGCAAGGTCGGCGGCGGTCTTTCGCCTGTTTAGTACTTCCGCACTTATCCTGCGGTTGACCATTCGGACATTCAACACGCCTAAAAGTTTTAGTTCATCTCTGCTTTTCACTACCGGCAGATCCTCCAAATCATATCGACGCATCATTTCAAATGCCTGCCGAAGCGGCATGTCAGACGTAAGAACATCGTCGACAGGCTCGGCTACATCCATCGGCAGGAGCCATCCGGCGACATCCTGATTTGCGAACATCTCCTTGATTCCAGCGATGGTTATTTTACCGGCAATATTGTTCTTCGAATCGATGACTGGACAATAGACACTGTCGCTGGAACTGAAAATTTCAAGGATATCGTGCAGCGGAAGATCCTGAGTTATAATAGGCGGTTTTTGTTCCATCACATCTTTAACCGTGTACATTCGTATCAGATCGTCTTCTGTAATGTTAAGGCCGATTTCACCGGCTTTTTTGACACCAACCTTAACCAGCATCGGCCCCAATACCTCCATCAGAAAAGTTCCAGTCATAACGACCATTACTATCATTGGGCCGATTCGTTCGTCGAACTGCTGACCTGCAAGGATGGCAAGCCCTATAGCTACTCCAGCCTGAGGCAGGAGGCATATCCCCAGATATTTTCGCACTGCTGCCGGAGCAGCCGACAGTTTTGCACCATACCACGCTCCGGCCATTTTGCCAGCCGCACGCATAAGGGTGTAAACCGCGATCATAGCAATTAGCCAATAACTTATCTTGCCGAATTCCATATGAGCGCCGGCAAGAACAAAAAAGGCGATATAGATAGGCAGAGTAAACTGTCCGACAAGCGAAAAAAGAGTTTTGCTCTGCCTCGGCGCAAGATTAGCCATAGTAATACCCATAGTCATAGCCGGAAGTATGGGGTCGATACCTGGTATCATGCTGACGCCGACAACCAGCAGCAATGACGCAACGGCAAAATCAAGGATTTTATCATCAGCGATTACGAACTTCAGCAGTAAAAATAAAATTACTCCGGCAAGGAATCCGAGCAGAATCGCGCCGATTATCTCACCCAGCAAAACAAGCGTTGTCGAAAGTACAGAATCTCCTCGTGTCCCCACCAACGCTTTTGCCCCAGTAGCCGCTGCCCTGTAAAGCAACAAGGCAAGAGCAGCAACAATGGCAAGTATGGCTGTGGTAAGGGATCCTCGCGTCTTGTATTCCCATAATACATTTACCGTTGCATCGGGGGCAGTGGCAGAAGCAATCGCGCCAAAAACCAGACCCATTGCTATCGCAACCCGTGTATCGAACAGGAAATTGGCAACAAAAGCTGTTCCCACCGATACGAGCAAAAATGCACCCAATCCCTGTGAAAAAAGGATAACAAAAAACTGTCTGCCGTATTTTTTAAAGACATCGGCTCGCAGTTCTCCGCCTATCATAAAACCTATCAGTCCCAGTGCAAACATGGTAAAAGGTTCGAGTTTTTCGAGGCTGTGCGGAGTAATCAATCCGAGAACATCACCAAGAATTATACCGACTACGATACATCCCACCACCTGCGGGATATGCAGCCTCTGGAAAAAACGTGAGCCGAAAGTCCCCATGAGAATGATTAAGCCAAACAACAATACTAAATTGAGGCCTTCTGTCGCCCCAGTGTTTGCGGCTAATAATTCCATTCGCACCCTTATTTTTAAGACTGAACGGCCTGTATGTTATCAGCTTTTTGCTGCCGCGCCAAGACCTCAGCTGCGAGATGACGCCGAACGCCGGTGCTGTTGAAGACGCCCAGCAATTTGTTGGTTTGGCGGTCCTCAACAACAGGTATGTTGTCAATATCGAGTTTTCGAGCGGTGTGCAAGGCATCGGCGAGGGTGATATCGGGTTCTATTGTAGTAACGATCGGTTCCATAATGTCCATTGTGACCAGCCAGTCGTTCAGTTCGGTGGTTGTGAAGGTTTTTCGAATACCGTCCATTGTCACCAAACCGACAAGATCGCTTGAACCATCGATAACCGGATAAAAATTGCTGGTTGTGCCGCTGACTATTTTGACTACTTCGCTGAGCGAATTTCCCGTGTACAGAACCGGGGCATTTTTATCGAATACGTCGCCAACTTTGTAAGTTTCGATCAAATCATCTTCGGTAATATTTAGGCCGACTTCGCCGGCTTTTTTTACGGCGTATTTAACAAAAGGCGGACCGATGATTTGAACAATAAAGGTGGTCGTAGTCACAATCAGAATTATCGCTT
>JAQURJ010000042.1 GCA_028715705.1 Phycisphaerae bacterium
ATTGAGATTTACAGGAAAATCGCCCAGCTCGATTTTTCGTACAAGGACGTCCGGCAGAGAATTGACAATTTAAGAAAACCAGAGATAACCTCTCAGTAGAACTGTTTTATATAAAGTGATTGTTTTCAGGAGTTTAAGAACGTGGCACATTCGTTATCGGCAAAGAAACGCGTCCGTCAAGATGCAAAAAAAAGGATAACCAACCGGGCAAGAAAAAGCCAGGTCAAGACCCAGATAATGCGTTTTGAGGACGCTGTGGATTCGGGAAATGTCGAAGCCGCAAAAGAGCAGCTTCGGCTGACCGTCAAGAAACTGGATAAGACTGCCGCCACCAGTACGATGCACAAGCGCACTGTGGCAAGGAAAAAGTCCAGGCTGACAAAGAAGCTAAACGCTCTGGCCTCAAAACAAGGCTAAAGCGAAAGAAAGTTAAAGACGCGAAGTTTGCGGGCGGTATATACTGTCCGCAAACTTTTTATTTTACGCACTATTTTCAAAGCTTCTGTGGCTACTGTGAAATTTGTGCCTGTTGAGAGGTCGGGCTGTTGCTATAAATAAACATAAGCCGGCTGTCTAATCTCTTTCTGATCCAATTCTTTTCAGCAAGCTGGGTTATAGGCTCTTCCAGAAATTTTGGTTCTTCTCCTACCAATACCGCGTCTGGTTTTTCAAGTAATTGCCCCAAATTTTGAGGTCCGACAAGTTTCACCTGTTTCCTCAATTTTTCCGGTATGGCATCGGCTACCCTGTATGCGAATGGTCCCGCAGCCAGTTGCGAGTATATTTTATTTCCTGATTCGAGTACATATATCGGTGAAAGTGTTAGTATCCTTTTGCCAACGCCGATAGTAGTACGAATTTCAGTTGCTTTTGCATGTACTTTTGTCGGTGCCCAATTTTCCTTATTCAATACACCGACAAAATATCCCAACGGTTTCGCAAACAAAATTATTGTTAAAAGCACAAATATGAATACACTCGCCAGAACTTCTTTGGAGCGGCTCTGGAGGATTTGTCCGGCTGACCACCCTGATGCGATAATCACGAATACCACCGGCATGGCAAAATATTGGAGCCACGGTGACGGTGGTATAAAAGCTATAATATAAAAACCCATCGCAATAAATATTGCTAAAAGAAATTCTTTGGTGATCTTTAGATATTTCAAAGTAACCGCGGTGATCGAAAGAAATACTAAATGCAAAGTCAAATTATTTGGAATGGTCATAGCTGAGATAAAGAATCTGAACTTATTAAAGCTCATTCCGAGCTCTTTAACAAACTCACCGGTCAATTGTGAAATCAAAACGGCATGAACAAAAAAAGCATCCCAGTTTGTGATTGCGACATAAATCGGCCACATCGATAAAATCAGTACACCGACAAAAAAAGCTCCCAGAGATTTTAGCCTGTCCCCGTTCTTGTTCCCAAGCAGTAACGCCATAAAGAAAATTGCCGCGATTATGACGGTTGTCACTCGCATAAAAACCGCAGCCGCCAGAATTGCCCCGACTACGCCTGATCTTATGTATATTTTCCAGTTATTATGAATGTAAACCCAGAATGCGCTTACACATAACGTGATAACAACATCATGGTTCCATGCCCGCCCATTGGCATAATCGACCAACGGATTAAATAGATACACTATAACCGCAGCCAAACCAATGACAGGGCCTAATTTACTTTTTCCGGTAAATTGTAGAATGATTAGAAATAAAAACGCAGCGATTACACAATCGCAAATAATTGATACGATTCGCCCCCAAAGAAGGTAGTTATCCGTGCCGGTTATTTTATAAACCGCCGCGAGCAGCAGGGGGTGGTAGGGCATTTGTGATACATAAGAAAAATCACGCCATGGCACTTTTCCCTCGGCCATGAGCACACCGCCAGCTACATACATGTGCTCATCATGTTCCAGATTTTTGATCAGTGAATTACCGGCAATAACTACTACCGCAGCAAATAAAACCAAAATGGTTAATAGACGCGTATACAACTTTAACTCCCATTTGTAACTGCCAGATTACCGCTGAGCCGATTATTAAAAAATATCAGAGTGATATTTGCGTTCTTTTGGTGAACAGTCTGTTCAATAAGTTGGCCTTGCAACGGTCATATACCGCCGCTGGCCGATGGCAAGCTCCGGTACGCCCTGCGGCCAGAGACTGAACATTATTGACTGATTGTCGAGGCTGGCGTCGGCACTGTATGTAAAAGCCCAGTACATCCGGTGATACCGCCTGATAAGACTTATATCGCTGCGGTTATTGGCGCCGTAATCGAAATCGAACTGCTGGGCGAAAACGAGCGTGTACCTCGGGTCTATTACATACGTTGCCGCGAATGTCACCGTGTTGGATCCTTTCTCATCGAGCACCTCGACATCGCGAAGATACCGGCTGCCGACATAGTAACTAAGATTGGGCCAGACAAGTCGCGAATAGCCTATATTGAATTGCTCAAGTGTGCTGTCAAGCGTATCGACGTACAGATCGCTAAGTATCGCTGACGTATCGCTTATCCGCCAAATATAGTCAGTGCTGAAATAACTTCGCCTTGGTCCGAAATTCTCGAACCTCTGCAAAGCCGTTGGGGCGAAAGACGCGGGCGCGGTCAAGTCGCCGTTAAAAATATCCGGCGCAGAAAATACCCTGAGCGGCACAAAAGGCTTGTTCCATAACAGCCGGTCAGGTGAGCCGACGCTTTCATCCTCACTGTTACCAACCCATACAAAATCCGTATCTAACCGCATCCAGTCAACCGTCCGCATGTTTTCATTGGATCCGCGTCTGGTCTGCCACCGCTGTGTCAAACCCAGATTGAAAATATCATGCTGATCAACGACACTATCGCTTTCCTCAAAAGCCGCAGCCAAAATTCTCGGCTCGATGATATGACGCACTCCGTTGACATCCCACAAGCGGCTGTGAATATCGGGATAGACCTTCCAGAACTGCGTATCGGCACGGATACCCGCCTGACCTATCCATACATCTGTCTCGCCATAAGGTCCTGTCGCCGTACCGTCAACCAGCGAACGCCTGAACCCGCTGCGGTCGTCATAGCCGAACGTACCCGATATATACGGCACAAGATTAAGGCCGTTTAGCTTTATCGGGAAATCAAGTTCGCTGGTATGAGAAGCAAAGCCGAAGAACTCGTTATCCATCGTTATCATATGGCCGTCGCCGATGCGCTGGCGAAGCCGCGAAACCTGCGTGTCACTGTAAAGCGTTGCGGTATCGTCAAACAATGATTGCCCCAGCAGGTGATATTCGACCGACGGAAGTTCCTCAAGTTCATCCTCGAAATCATTTATCCGTGCCTTGCCCAAAAACGACAAGGCCCAGTTGTCCTCCAGCCGTTTCAGATGCAGATATGTCTCCCTTTCGTGGTCGTAATACTCGTTTGGAAAGAACTGTTCGAGGAAGGACTCGTCCGATGAATAATTTATCCCCATCGTGGCCTGCCAGTTAAAGGGGAGAAAATGTCGATGCTGAAAATCGAACCAGCCGCGAAGATCGTTGTCCGGCTCGATATTTTTGCGAGTGTCAAGTCGTCCAAGCCGGTCTTCACCGTGGTCTTCTATTATATAGCCTATCGTTCTGCCGAAATAATCTTCGCGTGTGTATTC
Organism: Phycisphaerae bacterium; assembly: GCA_028715705.1. Taxonomy (GTDB): domain Bacteria; phylum Planctomycetota; class Phycisphaerae; order Sedimentisphaerales; family Anaerobacaceae; genus JAQURJ01. The sequence continues at coordinate 3,641 of JAQURJ010000042.1, forward strand.
GATCTCGACCCCAACCCCGATACCGCGCTTGCCCATATAATCGAGTGAAAATGTGCTGTCAACCCCGGTCGGCTCTTTCAATCCCAACAGCCGCGAAAGGAACCAATCCGTTTCGACACTCGTACCGTAAATACTATCCTGCCCGACTCGCAGTTTTTTTATAGGGATATCCGGCCGAAGCATTCCCGCTCTCATTCGCGGAAGGTACAGCATAGTCGTGTCGCCATATTTGAATTTTACACCTACCATCTGGGCATCGAAAGCGCTGTCTGGCGTCTTTTCAGCTTCACGCTCTATGACCGATGAGTCGGTGACAAGTATCTGTGCCGCTTCGATGGACACCTGCGGCTTGTAGAACTCGCTGGTCGTGACGGTTACATCCTCGGCGGTGAAAGTGTTTTCGGCTACTTGTCTGAGTTGCTTTGCTCGCACATAAATGGGTATCCCGCGATTTTCATCGAAGGTACGAATCTCAGCGTTCACCGCAAGCGCACGCTCGTTTTCAAAATCATAAAATATCTCATCAGCCGTTATCCGGCGGTTCTCCTGCGTAATAGTTACATCCCCGCTTAGATACACCGCCTTTATTGGCTTATCCACTTCCTGCGATTGCGAATAGAAAATGACGGCGCTGTCTGCACTAAATTCCAACAGCCCTTCCGGCCTTCGCTGCCAAAGATAAATTCCATTGGTCACCGTCGCCACATCGTTGCCGTCCAGCGGGGTGCTCTCTATCTCGATAGGCTTATCACCTGTCGGCGCGATATGCACCGGATATTGAAAAACTATTTTTCCCTCAGCGGCTGATTTACTTGGCTTATCTTTTGGGGTTCGTTTTGATACGGATTTGCCCGCTTTTGATACAGTTTTTTGGCGTTTTTCGGGCAAAATTTCTCCCAGTTCGGGTACTTCGGCTTTCGGATTCACATAAAAAGCGTCATCCTTTTTTGCCAGATTCTCTATCGCCCGCTGGGCGTTTTTGTAAATTTCTAAATCCTTAGGATTGCTTATTTTACGGTCATCGGCTGTAACAAAAACCCGCCCGCTGACAAGTAATCTTATTATCTTTTCGCTATTCTTTATGTCGAATTCCTCTGCTCCGCCGCCTCCGTCGATTTTTCCTGCCATATAAATCGTTGTCTGGTAATTAGTTATGACTTTTCCAGCAAACTGGCTTGTTTGGCTTTGCAGAAAAACGACCGCCGAATTGGCTGTATATTTCGCTGACGCAGCCGACATTGAAAATCCGTCGGAAAAGACAAGGGTGAAATCGGATGTTGTTAACTGGTTCTGAATAAGAGACTTACCGCTAAGGTGCAAATCCTGCCCGGCAAAGGCGGTATCGTACTCGGCGGCTTTAATGGTTCCAGCCGCCAAAGCTATTGCCGCAGCCGCAATAATGATTACCAGGTGTTTTCTGTCCATAAAAACTGGCCTTCCATGAGTTAAGCTGACGAAAATTATAGTGGTTTTAAATCGTTAGGCCAGCAAAAACCGTAATATTAATACTGGAAAACTTGTTTTATTCAAATCCTAAAACATTCTGCTCGCTTTTCGCTTTTATTATCCAGCGTTCGATGGTAATTATATGCAAACAGATTAGCGAACAAAATACGATTTTAGTAAAAAATGGGATAGTTATGAGTAAAAAGCTTTATGTCGGAAATATAGGCCCCAACGCAGACCAGGCAAGCCTGAAAGCTTTATTTTCAATGTTTGGGGTTGTCGAAAAAGCCTACATTGTTATCGACCGCCAGACCGGCAAGAGCAAGGGTTTCGGCTTTGTTGAGATGACCAGCGATGCCGACGCACAGGCCGCAATAGCGGCTCTGAATGGAAAAGACTGCGGCGGATTTACTGTTAAGGTTAATGAAGCAAAAGGATAAAGTGAAGCGGTTTTTAGCCGCTATTATTACCGAAGCGGGGCGAATCTTACTTGATTACAGAATCGAACCGGCTGGCATCACTGCGTAAGTATGGACCGGATGACCCGTGCCCGAAGCGCGTCGCGGCTGTTGGCGTCGAGCGACTTGCCATAATTTAACTGAAGATGCGCCGGCAGAGTCAGCATAAAAATGCGATTTATCGTCGAAATAGAAAGAGGATGGGATTCATTATCACGCCCCTTTTCACGCATAGAGCACAGCGAATCGATAGCCGGCGTGGACGCCCCCATGTGATCGTGCATATTCAAGCCAAGCCGCAAATGGCTCAAAAGCAACAGAGCCTCCTGCGAACTTATAAGATGCGCATTTTTTAAAAGACCGATAGCTCGCGATATCTTATCATCCAGCGTATCGATGTTATTAAACAATAGCTCATTTCGAGCCGCGGTTTCGTATTCAATTATCTCCGGTAGAATTTCTTTCTCAAAATTTTCTACTATCTGCTTTTCGGAAACACCCAGCGTCACTTGATTCGATAACTGATAAAAATCCCCCGACGCCTCCGACCCTTCCCCGAACAAACCTCGCACCGCAAGGTTCATATCGCGGGCGGCATTGAGAAATTTCTGTATTTGTCCCGTTATCTTCAACGCTGGAAGATGAAGCATCACCGATACCCTGATACCCGTTCCAAGATTGGTAGGACAAGCCGTCAAATACCCGAAACGTGGGTTGAAAGCGTATTCGACCTTTTTCTCGATACTGTCGTCTATTTGGTTTACCCCTTCCACACATTCCGATATCTGCAAACCCGGCTTTAGTATCTGTATGCGAAGATGATCTTCCTCGTTTATCATTGCGGTAAAAAATTCCCCCTCTGCGATAATCACCCCGCGAGGCCCTTTGGCGAATGCATGATTGCGGCTTATAAGATGCCGTTCAATAAGAAAATTGCGATCCAGACTCGAAGCGTTTTCAACATCGCAGTAAAAACATCCATCACCCAGCTCAAGAGACATGATTATCGGCTTTAAGGTTTCCAGGATGGTTTTTTTTTCCTCATCGGAGCATTTGCTCAAGAACTTGAACCCCGCCAGATTCCTCGCAAGTCGAACCCGCGACGATATCACAACATCGGACATCGGCCCTGAACCATTGAACCATTCATTGATGTCTTTGCTAAGCTCGGTAAGTTTCATCGCTGCTGGCCTTATCACATTCTTTAAGTTTGTCTCGAATTCTCGCCGCCCGTTCATAATCCTCCGTCTTCACAGCCGAATCCAGTTCATGCTGCAGACTCAAAAGCCGCGATTGCCGTTTGGTATCGCTGGGAATGTGCGAAGGTATTTTGCCGCAATGTACGCTTTTACTATTATGGGCCTTTTCGATCAGACTCAAAAGCGGTTTTTCAAATATCTCATAATCGAAAGGACACCCTAAAAGCGGCTCCTTATTGAAATGTTCTACCGTAAATCCACAATATGGACAGCTAAGCTCAGGTTCGCTTTTAACCTTTTTCGTCGGCTGCGAAACGTCAAGAAGTTTGCTTAGCAGTTCATTGATGGGCACATTGCTTTTGACCGCTATCCCTTCATCCTGGGCACATTTTTCGCACAGATGCGACTCACTGCGCTGACCATCGCTAATTTCGGTCAGGTGGATAGTCGCCTCGGTTATTTTACATATCTGACAGTACATATTGGCTATTATATCACCTCTTGACCATGCAAGTCAAACGTCCCTATCGCCTATTTTAAAATTAAGGTTCATAATCAGCGACAAGAAGCCTTATTCGCTGTATTCAGCAATGCATCCCGACGATTCTTCTACGCATATTGCGATTATTTTTACGACTCCCGGCATTCGCGATGCGAGCTGATTATATATATAGCGAGCTATTTCTTCCGCCGAGGGATTATTCTGTTGAAAATAGGGTATTTGCTCAGGTGAGGAGTTTGCCAGCGGTTCGAGAATATCTTTCAGCATTTTCTTCAGCTTCAAAAAATCTACCAATAAGCCGATTTTGTTGAGCTTTTCTCCACTTACCCGGGCGGTTACGCGCCAGTTGTGGGCGTGATATGGCTCCTTCGAGCCATCGGGCAGATTCAGTTGATGCCCAGCCCAGAAATACTCTGTTACTTCAACACTAAACAATCAATTATCTTCCTGTCATATCGAACGAATGTGAGATATCTGATAGAATGCCGTCCGCCGCAGGGCGGATTCAAAAGCTTTACGCCTTTTCACCTCTGTCATCTTTTAGCTGTTTGTATTTTTCTTCCAGATGCCTGATAACTATTGGGGGCACAAGATTGGCGATATTGCCGCCAAGACTTGCTATCTCTCTTATAAGGTCGGAACTTGTAAACCCATATTCGGCGCTGGTCATAACAAATATCGTCTCGATACCGGCTACGGCACGGTTCGTCATCGCCAGCTTGAATTCATACTGGAAATCGGTCAGACTCCGCAACCCGCGAAGGATTACATCGGCGTCCTTTTGCTTGGCGTACTCGACCGTAAGACAGTCAAAGCTCTCCACCGACACACGGGACATACCTTTTATTAACTCACTGATTATCTCCACCCGCTCGGCCGGAGCGAAAAGCGGGTTTTTAATGGGGCTTTGCCCAACCGCCACAATCAGTTCATCGAATAGCTTGCGCCCGCGTTCGATAACGTCAAGATGTCCGTTCGTTATCGGATCGAACGAGCCTGGAAATATTGCTCTTGTAAATTTTCTTTGCATTTACAAATTATACCCTAATTGCCCTAATTAGCCAATACCTTAAAGTTAAATCTTATTTCCCTGCCATCCCCCACGCCTTTTGGGATCCCATCTTCACAGCCGCTGACAGTGCGGCCTGAATATCGTTATTTTGGACTACGCTGTTCAAAAAGCCTGCCAGAAAATAATCCCCGCAGGCAACGGTGGAAACAATCTCTCTTTGCTCCGTGACTGTGCTTTCAAAAACACCGTTGGTTGTAACGGCTAATGCCCCGTTCTTTCCCCGGCTGACAAGTACTATTTCCGCTTTTTCAAGCAGCGGCTTTGCAGCCTCAGCCAATGCTTGTGAATTATCATCTATTTTTCTGCCAACAACCACGCAAAGCTCCTCGACATTGGGTTTTATCAGCCATAAGCCCCCCTTATCCACGATTTTTTTATAACCCTCTCCGGAACTGTCAACGGCAACTTTTGCTCCTTTGGCCTTGCACGTCTCTATCACAGCCGCCGCTTTTTCAAAAAGTCCTCCCTCCGGCATAGCCCCACTGAATACACAGATACTTTTCTCATCAACCCGTTTTTCAAGGGTTTTCTCTAACTGCGAAAGATTCTGTTTGGTTGCCAGACTGCTTTTATCTCGCAGGTGCATCTCCCGTCCGGTCGATTTATCGATAACCGTAATATTCTCCCGCGTAGCCCCCTCTGTTACCGTCATAGCTAATTCTATATTACAATTCTTTTTTTTCTCTGTGTCCTCTGTGGCTGATTTATTTCCCCCAAACGCTCGCTCAATATACCGTCGCATCCGCGGGTAATCGTCGGCTCCCCAAAGACCAGCCGCAACCGATGCCCTACCCAATCCGCAAAGCGCCTTGCTTATATTCAACGCCTTCCCAGCCGGAACGGTCGTCTTTTCGGCCAGAACCTTGTGCCCGCCCCAGTCCAGCCCATCGGCTTTACACACAACATCCCACGCCGGACTAAAGCCAATTGTAATCATTTTTTTGCCCATACGTATAATTCCAAAAATGTCATTGCGAGCGAAGCCTGCCTTGAGCTTGTCGAAATGGCGAAGCAATCTTCTTTTTGCTTTTTTTATAGTTCTCTATCTAACCTTCTATATCCTATCGCCTCGGCGATGTGCTGTGAATTGATATTCTCGCAATTTTCAAGGTCGGCTATTGTGCGGGCGACTTTACATATCTTATCGTGAGCGCGAGCCGACAGGCCAAATTCATTCATCGCACTCTTTAGCATCATCTCGCTGGCCTCGTCAAGTGCGCAGAATTTTTCGGCCTGCTTGTGGCTCATCCGGGCGTTGGTCATCACCTTGCCATCACCGAATCGTCCATGCTGAATGTCACGCGCCCTTATCACCTCTTTACGCAATGTGGCCGAATCGGTTTGCGAATGTTTCGACCGTAATCGTGAAAAAGCAACAGCGGGAACATTGATATGAATATCGATTCGATCCATCAGCGGCCCCGAAATCTTCGACAAATACTTTTCCACCTGCGACGGACTGCATTTGCAACGCCTGTGGTCAGAGCCGTAATACCCGCATGGACACGGATTGCACGAGGCGACCAACATAAGCGCAGCCGGAAAATTCACCGTCCGCTTGCTCCGCGCCACCGTAACGCACCCGTCTTCAAGCGGCTGACGAATCATCTCAAGAACGCTTCGGGCGAACTCCGTAAATTCATCGAGAAACAAAATCCCATTATGAGCAAGTGACACTTCGCCGGGTCTGGGATTTGTTCCGCCGCCGACAAGAGCCGGCCCGCTTGCCGTATGGTGCGGCGTGCGAACAGGGCGGGTCGCGAGCAATGATTTGTTTTTGCCCAGCAACCCCACCGATGAATAAATCCGTGTTGTCTGCAATGATTCGACAAGGTTCAGCGGCGGCAATATCGTTGCCAGCCGCTGAGCAAGCATCGTCTTGCCGGTGCCGGGCGGGCCTATCATCAATATATTATGTCCCCCGGCTGCCGCTACAGTCAACGCACGCTTGACGCTCTCCTGCCCCTTGACATCGCCAAAATCGACATCATACTGGCTTTCGACACTGAAAATCTGGTCAAGGTCAACATTGGTCGTTTCCAGCGGCAAAAATCCGCCAAGAAACCCGACCGCCTGCGACAGTGAACCGACACCATAAACATCAAGCCCATCGACCACAGCCGCTTCCGCTGCGTTTTCAATCGGCACGACAATGCCGCAAAAACCAGCATCCCTGGTTGTCATCGCCATACTCAATACACCGTTGACGGGCCGCACCCGCCCATCCAGCGCAAGTTCGCCGACAATCACAAAATCCTTTAACATCGGTGAATTGAAAACCCCCTCGCCCAGCAGCATCCCCAGCGCTATCGGCAGATCGAACGCTGGGCCTTCCTTTTTTATATCGGCTGGGGCAAGATTGACCAGTGATTGCGTCTTGGGATATTTGTAGCCGCTGTTGACGATCGCGCTTCTGACCCGTTCGGTGCTTTCCTTCACAGCCGCATCCGGCAGCCCCACGACCACGCTCTTTTCAAACCCCCCGCGAGCGACGTCAACCTCGACCTCGCAGATGATCCCGTCGATCCCTTCCAGCGTCACACTGTGCAATCTCGCCAACATTCTTGAGCCTTTCCCTGTAAAAATTGCATTGTAGGCACAAATCCCCTATTATGCAAGTATCGCTCAACAAGAAAAAATTTCTTGAAAGAATGGAGCAAATGCTTTAATATCTAAAAATTGTGCAATGTGAATTACGCTTTTAACCTTACGAAATGCTATTTGGAGTACCAATGCGATATTTAATTTTATCGAGTTTGTTTCTGCTCATTTTTTCAAATGGGTGCGCCCTTACCGCCCCCGCTTCGAAAGATATTCAAATGTATAAAACCTACCTGACGCATAAAGTCGCACAGCCGGTCAAAATAGACGCCGACTGGAATAAAGCTGTTTGGCGAAATATCGAACCTGTTGCCCTAAATAATTATATGGGCGACAAACCTTCACACTTCCCTCACACCCAGGTCAAACTGGCATGGGATCAGGATAATATCTATGTGATATTTCGAGTTGAAGACAGGTTTGTCCGTGCCGTGGCCAACGAATATAACGGCAACGTCTGGCAGGACAGTTGTGTGGAATTTTTCTTTTCACCGCAAAACAGCGTTGAAAACGGGTATTTCAACCTGGAAACAAATTGTATAGCAACTATTTTAATGAGACACCAGTCCAGTGGTATGCAAAATATAGTTTGGTTTACTAACGATGAATTGAAGCAGATCAATATAGCGGCTTCGCTTCCCAAAGGTAGACAAATTTCAAATGAAATACAGGAGCCGACCGTTTGGACCCTTGAATACGCGATTCCCCTGAAGATTCTCACAAAATATTCTCAATTGAATAAACCGGCTCAGGGAGTAAAATGGCGTGCGAATTTTTATAAATGCGCAGATAAAACTTCACAGCCGCACTGGCTTACCTGGTCGAAGGTTCTGTTTGAAACGCCAAACTTCCATCTGCCGAAGTATTTTGGCTATATAGAATTTGTTGAATAACTCAAATTGACCGCCGGTCAGTTTGAGTTAATGTGAAGTATCCTCGCTCCGTCGAAACCGTTGAACTTTGTCGAGGAAGCGGTGCTGTATGCTCCGATATTCACGGTATATAGATAATCGCCGATCTTCAAATTATCCGGCAATTGCTCCGAGATAGAAATTTTATCGAAGCTGTCGCACGTCGGTCCGACAACGGCGCATATCTCGTTTTTGCCGCCTCGTTTGAATGTCTGAAAATTCGGTATCCAGTGGTCATACACCACTCCGGAAAACGTATGATAAACGCCGTCGTTGATATAATAGAATGTCTTGCCGTCACGTTTCGCCTTGCCGATAATCTCACTGACAAGCGTCGCAGCCGTCGCCACCATGAATCTTCCCGGCTCGGCGATTAACTCCACATCATCCGCAAACAGCCGCTTGCATTCGGTATTTATAATGCGTGCAAGTGTCTCGAATTTGGGAACATCGGTGTTATACGGCACAGCAAATCCGCCGCCCATATCCACTATCTTCAACGGATACCCTTTTTTCCTTGCCCCGTTGAAAATCTCTGCTGATATCTCCAGAGCGCTTATATAATTATCGAAATTCGTGCACTGGCTGCCGACATGAAAACTCAGTCCCTCGACAACCATCCCTGCGTCGAATGCCAGCTTTATAAGTTCTGCAGCTTCACCCGGCTCGACACCGAATTTGGAACTCATCTCCACCTGCGAACCTGAATCCGGAACTTTCAGCCGCAGCACAAGTCCGGCTGTGTTACAATGCTCACGAATTTTAATAAGTTCATCCTTGTTGTCGTAAGTCACCAGCGGCTTATACTTTTTGATTTTCTTCAGCGTGGGGACATCCTTGATGGTATTGGAAAAAATTATCCTGTCCCAGATGTAAAAATCCTTCTCATGTTCTTCGAAATGCTTGATATATTCATAGACCTGCATGAACTCGTTGTATGAGGCGACGTCGAAACTTGCCCCTTCCTTGAACAGCGTCTTGATTATTTCCTGATTCGAGTTTGCCTTCACGGCATAATACGCCTGCACCCTCGGCAGGTGCTTCTTGAACAGCCGGTAATTCTTCCGCAGCTTATCATGATCCACAATGAACAGCGGACTGCCGTGATTTTTTACTAATTCTAAAAGTTTCTCTTTCATCAAATTTAACCGTCATTCTAACAAAAGTTTGCTTCTAATTTTACCCATATCGCTCGACATGACTTGTCATGCCGAGCTTGTCGAGGCATCCGCAAAAACAGCGTCGCGAAGCGACTCTTTGTCATTCCCGCGAAGGCGGGAATCCAGTTGTGATGTCATCCGCCGCAGGCGGATTCAACAATTTTACATTTTTATTTTTGATTTTTGCATTCTCAAACTGACAATTTCTCAGTTTGAGCCAAGCTTTTTAATCAACTCCGTCAGCTTCTCGACCTCTTTATTATTCTCAACATAAGACTCCATCAATTTCTGATGCAGCTCTTCGCCCCGGTCGTACAGCCGCTTCAATTTCTTCGGTTTTGCCGCCTGTATGGCGTAAGCCGTCATTATCGGCATTGCCACCGTGACATCCAGATACGCTGTCACCGTCTCTTCCAGCTTCGTCGGGTCTATCTTGCCCCAGCTTGCCGCTTCACTTGGCGGCGCACCTGAAAGCCCGCCCGTATCCGGCCGCGCATCGGTGACATTGATATCGTAATCCTGCCCCACCTCTGGTATCATCAGCACTTCCTGAATCTGCGGTTCGGTCTGGAGGACGAAATTCTTAGGGCTTCCCCCGCCCATCAGGATTACGGCTGTTTTGCCTTTTTCATAATTTTTTGCGTTCAGAACAATAGCTGTCGAATCGTTCACATCAATACTCGGATTTATCTTCAGCTTAAACAAATCCGTCAATCCCTTCGCCTCGGCCAATAGCTCCAGCCCCGCCACATTCATCCCTATCGTAGAATCGCCCGGCGACGAAGTGAACACCGGTATTCCGTTTCGATACGCAGCCGCAAGAATACTCACCTGCCCCAGTCCGTTCTTCGTTTCATATTCGTTCAGTATCCCGCCCAGCAGATAATAAAATTCCCGCGTCCCCATCTCTTTTTGAAATTCCGGCCTGCACATTATCCGCCGCAGCACCCGGTCCGTCTCCATCAGCACATCTTCATAATCGAACAGAATATCGTATATTCGCGTCACACCCTTATCCCGCAAATCAGCGTCATCGACCGTATGCGTCCCACGGAACATCGGCAGATTCAGCGCATAATGCATATCGTGATACATATTCGCCCCCGTCGCCGTTATCCAGTCCACAAACCCGTGGTTCATCAGCGGGATTATCGTCGACGGCCCCATACCAGCCGGAGTCAGCGCACCAGCCAGACTAAGCCCCACAGTTACATCTTCCTGCGAATACCTGTCGCGCAGCAGATGACAAGCCGCTCTCAGCCGACCGCCGTTATATGCGTCAAGATTATCTACCAGATCGACAATAGTAGTCGCAGCCGTTATTGGCTTGGGCAGTATCCTTTTACCCGATAGATACTTTGCCTTACCCGGACATTGCTTATGCTTTTCCATTTCTTAAAAATTCCTCAGTTTTACATTTTTCGATTTTAGATCTACGCTTTCAAATCACTCGCAACGACTCTGTCACCCCGAGCCCGCCGAGGGGTCTGCTTAATTAGCTGCGGCGAAGCCGCTCCACAGCTTTAAGCCTTCTCACCTTTCTCACCTTCAGATCGGCCTCAGCCGATTTGAACTGGGAGTATAATTCCAATCACCCAAATTGTCCACCACTTTACAAAAATTAAGACCACTGCCCCTTCGCTGGATGGGCAAATTCTTTACCCATGCGGGTTTTGTCATTTCGACCAATGGGAGAAATCTTTGTAGAGACGCAAGATCTTGCGTCTTGGCTTCCCCAACCCCTGTCATTGCGAGGAGGCCAGCGACGAAGCAATCTCCCGCCTTTCAAAGCCCTCGGAGAGGGCGAAAGCTTAATAGCCCCACGCGTCAGCGTGGGGCTATTTTTAACCGCGAAGCGGTGAAAGAGTAATAGCCGTAGGCGTGAGCCTACGGGATAAGATGTAAAACAACCACAAAAGCCCCGAAGGGGCGACACAAAACCGCTAAAATGTTATATAAAATTTGACTATCCGCCCTTAACCGGACATAATACCCCCCATGAAAGATTCATTAGCGAAACTGCCGGACAGGAAAAGAGGCGAACTTGCCCGCATCACAAGCGTTATCCGCTCTTCCGCTCCGCAGACCGAAATGCTCATCCTTTTCGGCTCATACGCGCGAGGCGACGCGGTGGAAGATGTTACCGTAGAAGGAAATACGACTTATGAATATTCATCCGATTTCGATATCCTCGTAATAGTCAAAGATGAAGCGACGGCAAACAAGAACGGCTTTTGGTACGACATCGAAAACAAGGCTGGCAAACTGCCCGTCCAAACGCCAATCACACTGATTGTACATGATATAGATTTCGTAAATAGAAAACTCGAAAAGGGCCAGTACTTCTTCACCGATATCAAGGCCGAAGGCATAATCCTCTACGATTCGAAAAACTGTACACTCGCAGATGCCAAACAACTTTCACCCAAAGAAAGACTCGGTCAGGCAAAAGCAGATTTCAAAGAATACTTCCAGAGTGCAAATGAATTTTATGACCATTATGAATATGCTCTTAGTAAAAATTCATATAAAAAAGCCGCCTTTATGCTCCATCAGGCCGCCGAAGCTTTTTATGCCACTGTGTTATTAGTTTATACGAACTATAAGCCCAAGACTCACAAGCTCGACAAGCTCAGCAAGATGGCCAGCCGGTATGATTCAGCTTTTTTAAGAATTTTCCCGCTTGATACTGACGAGGAAAAACGCCGTTTTGATTTATTGAAGCAGGCTTACGTCGGAGCACGCTACGACAAGGGCTATAAAATAACAGCCGAGGAACTAAAATACCTCGCCCGATGCGTGGAACTGCTCCGAGACCAAACCCAAAAAAGCTGTAAAGAAAAGATGGAGAGCTTTGTTAGTTAATCGTCGTTCTATAAATAATATTTTAGAGTAACTGATAGTATATGCGTCTATATGGAAATAAGACCTAACTCAAACAGATTTGATAGGAATGCTGCATTCACCATGCAGTTGGTAAATCCAGATTCAAATGAACCGGATGCAATTTATTGCGAGGTGAATCTGAAAGGATTTTCGATATGGTTTTTAGAAAATAGCATAGCAAAGGCTTTGCCCGCAGAAACTATTGACCCAGAGAACAAAGAGCCAGACACACGACACAGCCATCAGTTTATTCATTCAATTGGCTCAAGAAATTGGTTTATTGCACGCACCATACTTCAAGCTGATAATATTCTGGGTGCTGTTATTTTGGACAATGGACTCAATAAGCAAGTGATACTGGACCATGTTTGGGATTGTACGCAACATCTGATTAACTGCGAAAAATCGTATTATGAGATAGACTCTGACACTACAAAACTGATGCATGAATGCGATAAGATCATAAATCAGAAAAAAACAAGTTCTCACATCCCATCACTTCCTCAAGTTGAAAATCTTGAGCAACGGGTGGCTACATTCTTTGGGCATGGGAAACGATTTTTAGAAAAGTCCCATGAGTTACTCTGTATTTTCTATGGATGTCGTCCTCATGGTGCAAACTTTAAAGAATTCAGGAAATGGATGGCAAATAACAAGCCGCTCAAAACAGAAATAGCAGCTTTGCTGGACAAGGATAAAAAATGGATACAGTTATTAGCATGGTACCGTAATGCACTTGAAATTAATCACTCTCAACCGGGTTTTAACGTAACAATAGAAAACTTCAAGCATCGTGCAGGTAATAAATTCACTTGCCCATCTTTTCGATATGATTTCAGTCGGGAAAAAGGAGAAGTCCAGAATGAGCCGTGCGATTTAATTAGAGAAATGGATGTACTTATCAATAATATGTTGGAGTTTTTCGAAGAGTTATTTCTTTTGTGTGTAAAAGATAACTGGGATGATCTGTATGATTACGAAATATACCGCCATAAAAAAGAGGATATTAATGCAAAGTGTCCAACACTATATTATATTTCACGAAAGCAGAAATAAAAGACTGTAGGAATATTAGGGACAGCCGCCTTTTAATGGCGGGGGATAATTGTTGTTAAGGCCAATGGGAGATAAATCATGGAATGGACCGAGCTAATCTTAAGGGTTCCTCTAAAAATTGATAAATTTACGTGCAATTGATTGCACCTTTAAATATATTACGCTCATTGACAATTAAATCACAGTATTTCATTCGATGGAGATTATTTCGATGATGCAGACAGGC
>JAQURJ010000043.1 GCA_028715705.1 Phycisphaerae bacterium
TCAATTCCGCGTTCTCCGTTTCCAACTGCTTTATATATGCATCTTCGTCCATGAAACTATTATCGGACAAAAACAATGTTTTGCTAAAATTTATCGTTGTTCTCCGAAATCGGGTGAACGCTTACAAAATTCCATCGGCGTTTATTTTCGACCTGTCAATTTTCCGCCCGTACAAAAATCCTTTCGCCCGAAAACCGTTTTCATCCACAATGAACCGCCCGTGTGTTATTGAATAAATCAAAAACAAAAACAATCCCGCTGTACCGCCAAGAACCGCCAATCCGATCCAGCCCATTATATCCGCGATTCCTCCGCTCTGACCTTTAAAAGCAAAAATAAGCGATACAAACGGCACACATAACAATACCAAAATAACCAGCAGGGATAGGTAAAAAGCCATCCCCGCTGGCACTATCCGAAATTCCCTTCGTTCCATCGAAACTCCTATTGCTTATTAACTGTAAAACTCTTAATAATCAAATCGAACACCGGCTTTTCCTGATCAAATTTATCGGCTGGTGTTCTGAACACAAACCAGTAAACTCCCGACCCCAAAATATATGTCCGATACTCGACCATATTGGCGTCATTTTCCATATAATCGGCAGCATAATTGACCGCCTGCATATTATCAATTGTCAAATCCTGCCAGCTATTTTCACGCACATCGTAGTTTTTGAAAAATCCCTTCAACTGCTCTATATCCATCTGGGCAACCGCCCGTGCTGAATCGAACATCGCTATTCTTTCAGCACTTGTAAACACGCTCCAATACTCCATCTGCGGCGAAATCAATTGAACGCTCAACCTATATCCGCCTACTGCCGGATTTTTCATCGCGTACCAGCCGACAGGAAGCGTAAATTCTGCCGAATCGATTGTCACCTGCTGAGGCTTGTCACTCTCTAAGGCAACTGCCCTAAGTTCCATAACCGCCTGTCCCGAATCATAGCGAACAAGATACCTATGCTCATCAGCCGATATCCACAGCGTATGCTCAAGCGCCTTAACTACTCCGGCATAAACCGCCAGCGACACCTTCCAACAATCAAACTTACCGCATGGAACTGTTCGCGTCTCACGCCCTTTAACCTCTATCCGTGCTTTGCATACTGATGCACTCTGCACAGGGAAAATATAAAAGCTGCCGATATAGCCTTCTTTCAGCGGCATTCGCCGGATAAGATACAACGCCTGCTCGTTATCAAACACGGTCTGCTGCGGTGTGAATGTCTGTGTGTTTTCCTTTCCGTTCTTTTTAACTGTCAATTCAACCTTGTTGTCACCATATTCAGCAGAAAATTCCCCCATCTCATTTTTGGTAAGACCGAAAATCGGTTCAAAACTTTCCGCATCTGCCTCGACTAACGTATATTGCTGCGTATTGCTTATCGGAACATTCATAAACGACTCTATCACCCACAACTGCCCGCTATCGTTCTTTTCAGCCTTAGCGGTATAAATAATCTCACCGATATCCATTCCCGCCATAGTCGCCAAATTCAGCCGCATTACTTCACCATCCACCCATGGCGCAGCCTCCAGTTCTGGTTCTTTTTCCTCTGTTGGAGTCTGGGCAGCGATACCCGCACCTTCTTGCTGTTCCACCACCGCTCGTATCATCCAGTCGCCTCGGTCAAACGGCTTTAATTCCTGCCCGGGAACGGCAATATAGGAATCTCCTGAACTTGCAGCATCGTAGTAGACGTATACACCTTTTGTGCGTTCCGGCTTGAAATCAACACTTATAAAAAATGTTGATGGTAACTCCGTCGGCATCTGCGCACGGTCTATATTAAGTGCAACCCATCCTTTGGGATTGCCGTCCTTGTCACCCTTTTGAAATCTCGAATACGGAAAGGCTAAATCCGCAATCGGTTTGAAATTCTCATCGCAAACATAAATATGAAAATCCTCCTGCGGCGGTTGATCCGTACCGTATCGCGAACCGTAAATCCTGACTGCTTTTAAGAAGCAGCTTTGGCCGGGACTTTCAAATTTAACAGAATGTCCGCTAAAGGCAATGCTTTCTCTGCCCGCTCTTTTGCCGTCATCATGCGATAATTCCTGAATCTGTGATTGTGAATTGAATTTCTGCGGCTGTATCATCGCTTGTTTATTTATTGATTTTACTCTATCGAGCATCTCCTGAGGAATCGGAGTCGGTGAACCATCTTCACCTTTTGTAGCGAAAAGGATTATATACCACCGAACAGGCGTTCTATTCGGGGTCTTGAAATTCTTATGGCTTGGACTGTTTATGCCAACCCAATAAACCTTGCCCGCTTCAAGCTTTACCGGTAACGTACATGTAGTTCGAGTTTGGTCGTAATATGGCCTGCTGGTTGTCTGTGGATATGTATCACCCCCGCCTGTCCATGACCAGCTTTGGTCCATCATCTCGGTATTGAATGTCACTGTTATCTTGTCAAGACTCGGGTCAACACCATTAGAAAAAGCCGTTGGATTCGTACTTACTATCTGGGGGAAAGATACGGAGTTTTCCACCGCAGGCAGTTTTGCTAATTGTTCTTTTGCCTGTGCGACAATTTGTTCCTGTCCAGGGTAGTTATTTTCCGCTTTCTTAAAATACTTTGCCGCTTGTTCCTTATCTCCCATTTTCAGATAACACATCCCCAGCCGCAATGTCGCCTGTGCGGCAATACGCTCGTAAACCCGCTCGTCCTCAACCAACTGCTCGTAAATCCCTATCGCTTTATCCAGATCGCCTTCGGTCTCTTCGGCATAGATGCCCTCCTGCAGCATGGCGTTAGCCGATTTTGGCCTCTCATTCTCAGCCGCCGCACTCGTTGCCGCTGTCTTGAAATTTACCGGAGTAATTTCCGCAGCTTCCCCGCTTGCGCTTTTGAAATTCTGCGCACTTGGACAATTTATACTGAAACTATACTCGTGCTGCGGTTCTAATTTCACTCTGGCCGCAAAGGTTCTTACGTTAATCCATCGCGGCTTGCCAATAATCTTTGGAAAATTTTCACCTCCACCACACAAAGACATCCCGCCCTTATTCATATCCTGGTCGAATTCTATCTCGATCTTGTTTAGGCTGGGGCTTACATTCTGGTCACCGTTTTCCGGTATCATGCGCACCACTTTCGGCTGGTCTGCAAACGCAACCCCACAAAAAATCGCACCTACCGCTGCCACCAATACGACTTGTCTAATCATGAACCGTCCGCTTTTCATTTTAATGCCCCTTTCAAAAATAAACTATAATTTTACTCATTTTTGGCCAAAATGCCATAGTTTTAGACGCAACATTTTGCGTCTCTACCGTGTGCTCTTTTACCGCTCTTATGTTACCGATTTGTTACCGTTTTATCCTTTTTTGAAGATTTTTTAAAAATAGCCACCGAGGATACAGAGAACACCGAAAAAATATAATCTTACGAGCTTAACAACCTCTTCGAAACAGTCGATAGTTCTCATAGATAAACATTATTAAGTCCTATAAATTGTGACCCAAACAGGAGGTGTGCCATTATATTTGACGCGACCATTAAAGATTATCTCAAAGAGATCGACGAATCCGACCTTTTGACGGCCGACGAAGAAAAGGAACTGGGCAAACGGGTGATAGAAGATTGCGACCCGCTGGCGCGTGAGCGGCTTGTCCGCAGCAATTTGCGGCTGGTAGTCAATATCGCGAAGAAATTCACAGGCAGAGGTATTGGTCTTGCCGACCTGATAGAAGAAGGTAATTTAGGTCTGATAAAGGCCGTGGATTATTTCGACCCGAAACACGGGACACGGTTCAGTACATACGCGGCGTGGTGGATAAAACAGAGCATCAAGCGAGCACTTCTCGAAAGCGTTCAGCCTATACATATACCAACCTATATGGTCGCGCTTATAAACCAATGGCGCTATATCGCAGCCGAAATGGAAAACCGTCTCGGAAGAGAACCTTCCATAGATGAAATGGCCGAAGCAATGGGCATTCCTAAAAAGAAAGCAACTATTATCCACGAAGTTATCGAAACGCTAAGCACTATCCGCGATTCGGCTGGAACCGAAGATACCGAAGACGCTCTTATCTCAGATACGCTCGAAGACCAGTCTTCACCTCTGCCGGAAGATGCGATGACCGCATCAGACGATAAAAAGAAGCTGCTCGGTCTGCTAATTGAGTTGGAGCCTCGTGAAGCCGAAATTCTGCGCCTCCATTACGGTTTGAACGACACCAGACCTATGCCGCTAAAGGAAATCGGCGAAAAAATGGATCTAACGCGTGAACGAATACGCCAGATACTTCGCCAGGCACTCACAAAACTGTACGAATACATGTACGCCAACTAATATCTCCTGCCGCTTCGTCCATAGCCCAACGCGAAACAGGCAAAGCTATTTATTGACCCTGTCAGCCATTTTGCTATAATGTCTTGTTGTTATTCTTTTTCGACAAAGGATTTATAATGAAGAAATGGACTTTAGGGCAATTGGCTGAGCACGTTAAAGGCAGCGTTCACGGCGACCCCAAAGCGGTTATCGAATCGATTGCAACACTCGAAAGTGCCCAAGCCGGCGATATCAGTTTTCTTGCCAATAAGAAATATACCAACCTGCTGGCAACAACAAAGGCTACTGCTATTGTCGTAGCAAAAGAAATCAAATCGGAAGCAAATCTGCTCATAGCCGATGATCCGTATTTCGCCTTCTCGCAGATAATAATCCTGATGCACGGCCATCGTCAGCATCCGCAGACAGGCATAAGTGATAAGGCCTCAATATCAGATTCGGCATCCGTCGGAAAGAATTGTCAGATAGCCGATTTTGTTACCGTCTCCGCAAATGCTTCATTAGGCGATAACTGCGTCCTCTATCCCGGCGTTTTTGTTGGAGCCGATACCAAAATAAGCGACAACTGCCTCCTGTATCCAAATGCGGTTGTCTATGATAAATGCACCATAGGGAAAAACTGCATCATCCACGCCAATGCGACAATCGGCGAGGATGGCTTCGGCTTTGCAACTCATAAAGGAAATCACCACAAGATACCCCATGTCGGCTCGGTAATTTTGGGTGATGACGTGGAGATAGGAGCGAATGCCTGCATCGAGCGCGGCACGATCAACGACACTGTCATCGGGCAGGGAACAAAGATCGGTGATTCGGTCGTCATAGGTCACGGTACACGCATCGGCAGATACTGCCTGCTCGTACCGCAGGTCGGGATTGCAGGTTCGGCTGTAATGGGCGATTATTGTGCCGTCGGCGGACAAGCCGGTATCGTCGGACACATAAAAATAGGCAATCAGGTACAAATCGCCGCCCAGGCCGCTGTCATAAACGATATCCCCGATGGGCAGACCGTTGTCGGAAGCCCAGCCATAGACGCAAGCAAGGCAAAACGTGCGTACAGCCTGATCGAATACCTGCCCGAAATGAGAAAGAAAATCAAGGACCTTGAAAAAAGACTCGACTCAAAATAAGACTCTCGGCCTGATAGCCGGATATGGTCGACTGCCGTTTCTGGTTGCGCAAGGTGCGAAGGCGGCTGGTCTGAAAGTCATTTGCGCCGGCCTTGCCGATAACGCCGACGCTGGCCTGCGAAACGAAGTGGATAAATTCTACACCGTGCCGCTGGCTCGTCCCGGCTGCTGGATACGCAAGCTTCGCAAAAACGGCGTAACCGACACCATTATGGTCGGAGCCGTCACCAAGAGCCGAATTTATACACCGTGGCGAATTGTAAAATTTCTGCCCGACTGGCGAGCAATTCGGACATGGTACTGGCGGCTTAGAAAAAAGGATAAAAGAAACGATACGTTACTTAACGCTTTAGCAGAAGAACTGTCAAGCGGAGGTATTATTTTGCAGGACTCAACAAAATACTGCCAGCAACATCTGGCAACAGAAGGCGTGTTAACCAAATGCCAACCCCCGTCGTCGGCTCAGGCCGATATCGAATTCGGCTGGCCGATTGTAAAAAAACTCGGCGAGCTTGATATTGGTCAGGCAGTTGCAGTTCGCGAAAGAGAGGTCATAGCCGTCGAGGCTATTGAAGGCACGGCAAAGATGATCGAACGAGCGGGGCAACTTTGCAAAAAAGGCGGCTGGACGCTCATCAAAGCGGAGAAACCGAATCAGGATATGCGATTCGATGTCCCCTGTGTCGGAGCCGAGACGATAAAGAGTTTATCCCAGAACGGCGCACGCTGTCTGGTAATCGAAGCTGACAAGACTATCATAATCGACAAACCGCAAACGCTGGAACTCGCTGACAAACTGAACATCGCCGTCATCGGCTATAAATAAACCGATGCGGTGACATTGATGTGACATTTTAGAACTGCTTGAGGAAACGCAAGTCGTTTTCGTAGAGCAGGCGGATATCGGTTATTCCGTATTTCTTCATCGCAAGCCGCTCGATACCGAACCCAAACGCCCACCCCGTATATTTTTCATTATCGATTCCAACGGCGTCGAATACATTGGGGTCAACCATTCCGCAACCGCCTATCTCCATCCACTCGGCCTTGCCGCTTCTGTCAACCCAGAGAATATCCACTTCTGCGCTTGGTTCTGTAAACGGGAAAAAGCTTGGCCGAAAACGCCACTTTGTTTCAGGTCCGAAGAACGCGTGCATAAACTGATCGATAGTAGTTTTCATATCAACCATTGTTACACCTTCATCGACTACCAAAGCTTCAAGCTGATGGAACATGAACATATGCGTGGCATCTACGGTATCGGGGCGATAAACCCTGCCCGGCGCGACCACCCGTATCGGCGGTTTGGTGTTTTCCATAACACGTATCTGAATAGTCGAGGTCTGACTCCTCAAAAGCGTATTATCGTCAACATAAAAATTATCAAGCGGATCTCTGGCTGGATGCTCCTGACCAATATTCAGGGCGACAAAATTATGCCATTCATCCTCAACTTCTGGTCCATAAGCAACGCCAAAACCCATCCTGCCGAAAATCTCCAGCAACGCGTCAACTGTCTGAGTTATCACATGCGTTTTGCCGATTGGCTGTTCGATCCCCGGCAGCGTAACATCGAAAACATCTTCCTGCGGTTTTTTCTGTGATTCCAGCTGTGCCTTGACTTGCTCAAATTGCTCGGCAACCTGCTTTTTAACCTTATTGGCGAGCTGGCCTGCCTGCGGTTTTAATTCCTTGGGGAACTGGCCTATCTGGCTGAGCATATCAGTAACCGAACCCTTGCGGCCAAGATATTTAATGCGGAACTGTTCCAGAGCATCGAGGTCTTTCACCTCCAAAAGCGACTCGGTCGCCTCGGCGCATATCTTCTCGAATTGCTCCAGAGATGCGGACATTTTTATTAACCTATCGCAGCTTTGACCTGCTCAGTAATAGCATCGAATCCGATCGGATCGGCAATGGCTATTTCGCTTAACATCTTGCGATTCAGGGCAATGCCGGCCTTTTTGCATCCGTCGATGAACTGGCTGTAACGTATGTCCCGCTCCTTGCAAGCCGCCGACAAGCGAATTATCCACAAGCCGCGAAAATCTCTTTTCTTACGTTTGCGGTCGATACGAGCGTTATTTCCAGCACGGACAGCGGCTTCCCTTGCAAGCCGGTATAAACGACCCGCCGATGCGCGATGGCCCTTAACTGCCTTTAAAACCCGTTTCCTCGCCTTCCTGTGAGCGGTGCTTTTTTTCGTTCTTGGCATATCAGCTTTCCTTTAAAAATGGTTGCAAATTTGGTCCACTGCGGCAAGCTGATGAATACGCCGAGAAGTGGAACTGTTTATTTTTAGCTGACGCACAACGCTCGCTTGGCGGTTGCGGTCAGAGTTTTGGTCATTGTTGCGTCACCTCCAAGCTGACGCCTGCGCTTGGATGTCTTGGAGCTCATCAAGTGCCCCTTAAACGCCTTTTTACGCTTAATCTTGCCGGTACCGGTAACCTTAACTCGCTTTTTCAAGCCCTTATGGACTTTCTGCTTACCCATAAACATTCCTTTTGCGTATTATTCAAACAAGGAAAACCGGCAGTTTACCCCATAGGATAACGCAAGTCAAGGGTTTAAATCGAAAAATTGCAGCCTGAGCCGTGTTATTTATTGGGAACCACCACCAACGTCATTCGTCGATTGGTCATCCTGCCTCGCTGCTCAACCTTGGCTACACTTTCCAGTGATTCGGCTATTCCCTCGAATATTGCGGGACCTTTTTCCTGGTGCAGCATCTGCCTGCCGCGGAAAAGCATCGTAAACTGAACCCTGTGGCCTTTTTCCAGAAATTCGCGAGCGTGCATGACCTTTATATCAAGATCATGCTTGTCCGTCTCCGGCTTTAGCCTGATTTCTTTAAGTACCTGGGCATGTTGATGGCTTTTCTTCTTCCCTTCACGGTCTTTTCGCTTCTGCTCATAAATCCATTTACCGTAATCCATTATCCGGCACACGGGAGGGTCACTGTTTGGAGCCACTTCCACCAAGTCAAGCCCGGCCTCCCTGGCCTTATCAATGGCAAAAAAGCGATCAACTACCCCAACCTGATTATTCTCTTCGTCTATCAACCGAACATTCTGCGCCCGGATACCCCCGTTTATCTTAAAGCTCACTTTACTGATTTGACACCACCTTACCTTTCTTAATAGCTTAATAATATGTTTATACCCATCATTCCCACAAAAAGGGATTCAAGGCTGTTTAACTTAAGACTCACAATTCAAGACTTATTTCTCTATTATCATTTTTTTTACATATTGTTCTTATGAACGCACCAAGTTCCATATTCTTGCTATCCTGCACTCCTCGCATACGTACATTCACCATCCCTGCCTCGGCTTCCTTTGGTCCTACCACCAGCATATACGGCAACTTATCGCCATGTGCCCTTGCGATCTTGGCCCCGATCTTATCATCGGAAGTATCTACTGTATTGCGAATGTCAGCCTGTTTCAGAGCCTCGCTGACTTTCTGTGCGTATTCATTGGTCTTTTCGCTTATAGCCAATACGCGCACCTGCTCAGGAGCAAGCCAAACAGGAAAACTGGCCGCGTAATGCTCTATCAGTATCCCGACAAACCGCTCGAACGAACCCAAAACCGCCCGATGTATCATAACCGGCGGCTTTTCGGTATTATCCTTGTCCGTATAGACAAGCCCGAACCGCTGCGGCATCGAAAAATCAAGCTGAATCGTGCCAAGCTGCCAGCTGCGCCCAAGGCAATCTTTTACATGAAAATCTATCTTCGGACCATAAAAAGCTCCGTCGCCCTCATTTATCTTAAAGTCTATATCCTTGTGGCGAAGCGCGCCTTTCAACGCACTGGTCGCAATATCCCATATCTCATCGGAGCCGATATGTTTTTCCGGCTTGGTCGATAATTCGATATGAAAATCCTCGAACCCAAATGCCCTGTATATTTCAAAAACAAGCTCGATAACACCGATTATTTCCGATTCGATCTGTTCCGGCGTGCAGAATATATGCGCATCGTCCTGCGTGAACTGGCGAACACGGAACAGGCCGTGCATAACGCCGCTGGCCTCGTGACGATGCACAAGCCCCAACTCTGCCACACGCAACGGAAAATCTCTATAAGAATGCTGACCGCTGTTATATACCAAACACCCACCCGGACAGTTCATCGGCTTGATGGCATACTTAACCTCATCGACATCGGTAAAATACATATTCTCTTTATAATTGTCCCAATGCCCTGATTTATGCCACAATTCCTCATTGAGAATTATTGGCGTCTTTATCTCGGTATAACCATACTTCCTGTGAACGCCTCGCCAAAAATCCGTAATAGCGTTCCAGATAACCATCCCCTTAGGATGCATAAATGCAAAGCCCGGCCCCTCATCATGAAAACTGAACAGGTCAAGCTGCTTGCCCAAAACCCTGTGGTCGCGTTTCTTCGCCTCTTCCAGCCGCTCCAGATATTGCTTCAATTCCTTTTTATTTCGCCATGCTGTGCCATAAACCCGCTGAAGCATCTGCTGCGTCGCGTCCCCATGCCAGTACGCCCCCGCCACGCTCATCACTTTGAAACTGCCGACCTTGCTCGTGCTCGGTACATGCGGCCCTCGGCACAAGTCCTCGAATCCTTCGCCATGCGTATAAAAACTGATAATGTCGCTATCGGCTCGCTCAATATTGTCGAGCTTGTATTTATCGCCAGCCATATGGAGCATGGCCTCTTTCTTGCTCATCGCTTTTCGGATGATGGGCTTGTCGGCACTGACTATCTCAGCCATTTTCTCTTCTATCCGCGCAAAATCCGTTGGCCGTATCGGTTCATCCAGGTCAATATCGTAATAAAACCCGTCCTCAACCGTCGGGCCATAGACCAGCCGAGCCTTCGGCCAAAGGCTGCAAATCGCCTCCGCCATCACGTGGGCGCAGCTATGACGTATGATTTCCAGAGCCTCGTCGTCTCTATCGGTGATTATTTTTACAGCCGCTCCGTCTTTTAAGGGGGTATTCAGGTCAACAAGCTTGCCATCTATTTGCCCAGTCAGAGCCGCTTTCGCCAGATTGGGGCTGATTTTCTCCGCCGCGTCCCTGACGGTACTGCCGTCGGCCATTTCCATTTTACTGCCGTCAGGCAATGTTATTCGAACCATATCTATAAACGATACCCCGAAAACCTAAAACATTTAGCAACATAAGGATATAAATCTAATCCATACTACACTTTCTGTCAACAGTTTAATCTTACACCAATGTTCAGGTTTAATCGCAAATTTCCTACTTTTTCATTGCATAATTTCTATTTTCGGATATAATACCGCCAAATCATTAGGCTTTCGGAGGAAACACGCATGGACGTGAATTTAGTGATCCTAAAGCGCCACGAGCCAAAAAAGGCTATCCCCGTAACCCAGCCGATGGTAGTGATCGGGCGAAGGAAGTTTTGCGACCTACGCATCCCTGTTGCAAACGTCTCAAGAAAACATTGCAGACTTCATCACGAGGATGGTATATTTAAAATCACCGACCTCGGCTCAAAAAACGGCACTTTCGTCAATGGAAAGCCAATTAAGAATGATGCCCCTCTCAACGCCGGTGACGTGCTAAAGGTCGGCCCCGTTCGGCTAATGCTACAAATCGACGGTAAGCCGGAAAAATTATCGAGACCCGCGAATGTACATGCCAAAAAAAAGGAAAAAAAATCTGCTCCCTCGCCGGATGACAACTTCATAAACTTCACCGATTTATGTCTCGACGAAGCATAATTTGGCAGAGACACAAAATTTTGCGACTATCAACTCTTAGCCTGATCGAGGATCAAGTCTTTAGCTTTCTGACTGGGCAGGTTCAGTGAACCATAAGCCACTGCCGCCGCGTCCCGCAAACTTGCGTCGCCCGTATCTGAACTTACCAGCTTGTATATTGCGCTTATAATTTCGCTATCCAGCATATTGCCGTTTGTCTTTGCCGAAACAGTCAGTGACGCAAATGCCGACAATTTTACAGTCTGCTCGTTCTTTTCATCCAGAGCCGCAACCGCTATCGCCTTCTGAGCCGCGGGTGTGCCGATAAAGGCAAGTATCTTACCGGCGAGTATCTGCATTTCGCCTCTGTCGTCACTGATTTTTTTTATCACCGCATCCTGTGCCGCTTGAACCTCGATAACAGGATTGCGTGTCAGCGCGAGTTTATACATAGTTTCGGCTGCTCGGAAATTATAACTCTCTGCCAATTTCTGATTCCACAAACCTTCGGCGTTTACCATAGACGAATCTTCCATCAACGCCGCTGAAAGATTCTCGACAACTAAAATATTCTCGGCAAAATTCCGTGTTGGATTCGCTTCGGCTATAGCGATAGCCGCACCATATTTGACAGCCTTGTTATCAAATGAAAGAGCGTCCATGATCGGTTGAGCAGGCCCCAATCTGTAAAACAGGGACGTTTCGCCCGCTGTCTTAGCCAGGGCCTCAATAACGCCAAGGGCGACAAAACCATTCTTATCCTTGACCGCCCTTGCAAGAGCCTGATGCAGATATTCTGGCCCAACGGTAGTTGCGTACATTGAAGCCGTTCCGTGATTTTCGCCAAAATATTGGGGCATTGGGAAACCAGCCGATTCGGCCTTGAAAAACGACGCGATCCACAACCCTATCGACGAACCAAAATCAGGATCGGCCTTCAGCGACCATTCTGTCGTCCTCATCGCCATTAATTCATTGAAACAAGCGCGAGGCGATCTCTGCTTGGCTAAACGGTTTTTCTCTTCGTCCCAGAACCAGATATTTCCGAACTCGGTTTTTTTCGCCGGCTGCAGAGATTCAGTATGATAATAGTATTCCTCGGCTAAATTGTAAAACAACTGTGCAGCGGAAACATTCATCGCTGAAGAATCAATTATACTAACGCTTTCTACCGCAAGCTGACGAACCTCTTCGGTCTCGGCCTTCTCTGCAACTAATTTCAAATATGGCAGCGCCTGCGGATAACCAATCTTGCCCAGTGCCTTGATTATCTCAACCTTGACCTTTACATTGTTCGTCTGCAAACCAGCCGCCAGCGGCCTGATAGCGTCACGGCCTATCTGCGGCAACGCCCACACCAGATTGCCAAACTCATCTTCACTGCCGGCTTTGGCCATTGCGTCAAGTATGTACATCACGGCATATTCACCGGAATCTTCAAGCCGTTTGACAGCCGTCATCCGCCCGCGATCAGTCGTTTGAAGCCTGGCTATTTCATCAAGGATTATCTGCGGGTCAGTACGTTGGGCATAACGTCCTAGGTCGATGAGAGCTAAAATTTCTTTACTCAACTGGACAAGCGCCTTATCCTGCGAAGTCTCGCTTGCACGCTGTAAAATCTTGTAACCGTTTTGATTTTGTTCGGCAAGGCTGAGCATCTTGATAGTGTCTGGATTACTTTCTAAAATCACTTTTGCGTAACCTTTGGCCAGATCAAGCTTGCCTATGGCCAGATAGTGAAGAAAATCTTTCCAGTTTTCATTAACAGATATAGCAGGCTCCGGCTGCGCTTGGTTGCTATCGATCTGCTCAACCGTCTTTAGTTCAGATATCGCTTGAGGTGTCGGCAGTGCAAAATCGTTAGGATCGCTTTCAATATTCGCATCTTCGCTTTGAACCTCTTGCGACGCCGGTTCGTCAGCTTCCATTTCCTGCTCTAAAACCTCTGTTTCCACTTCATCTTGCGGGATTTCCTGCAATATCGGTTTGTCAGTTTCAATTTCCTGGGCAAAACCTGCTACGGAACAAAGAATTATCACAAATAATACCGCTAAAAATCTTCTTGCTCTAAACATTAGACTTTCTCCAAAATTATAATGACGTTAATATGCCTTCCTTAGTTATCGCCAGACTTTGCCCTGACATTTAGCAATCGTTACCCAAATTAAGGGATGATAAAACCGTAGGATACATTAAAATAGGTAATTTGTCAACCTAAAACCCCCTCAAACTCCGATAAATAGGCATTTTAGACAAAATAGGAACAAGCATTCAATCTCTGGTTTTTTGCGTAAACAGCCACTTTTTCACCCATTTTTCGGCTTGTTCAATCGTTTTTATCTGCCCTTCGAGCTGGGCGATATACATTTCCCTTGCAGCTGTGCCAACCTGCGGCCCAGCGACCGCCCCAAGCCCCATCAAAGCGTACCCGTCAAGCAAAGGTTTCGGCCTAAGTTCTGTTCCGACAAGTTCTTCCAGCCGTGATTTCGTTTTCCGCAGCCTGTCCATTCCGCCGCTTGCCTTACAGATCGCCTTCTGCAATTCAAACAGGTCATCAAAATACGGCTCGGCTGCAAGCATCTTCAATTGGGCTACCGACATCTCCGTATTCAGCAGCTTGCCGCGATTGGTCAGCAGGAACTTGAAATGCTTTTGCTGATTGCGGCTAAGTTTCAATAGTTTGACAGCTTCAACGGCAAACTTCGTCTCAAACCCACCGAAAAACCCCGCTACAGCCAGTAAAAAGCCGCTTATTCGGGGCAAATTGGCACATATAGCAAGCGACTGTTGGGTGCTTTCACCGGCAAATCCCGGGAAAATAGCCGCTGCAAGGCCGGTTTCCACAAGAAGTTGCGCATATTTTGCTCTGTTGGGATGGGCTAACCCTGCCTCCAGTTCAACACATATTCTCTCGCCGCTGACGCAAGTAATTTTACTGCAATGAGTTACAATCGCTTCCCACGTCCGTTTTTCGATCTGGAAATCCAGTGCAGATGCGAACCGAACCGCCCGCAGCATTCGCAGATAATCCTCGCCGAACCGCTCACCAGGCTCGCCGATAGTCCGTATAATTTTCTTTTCGAGGTCTTTCTGCCCACCTACATAGTCGATAACCTTCTTATCTACGGGGTCGTAGAACATCCCGTTTATCGTAAAATCTCGTCTGCTGGCGTCTTCCTTCGTGCTAACAAAGTCAACTTTCGTCGGATGCCGTCCATCTTTGTATCCGCTTTCGCTTCGGAAGGTCGCCACCTCGACCTGCTGCTTATCCTGCATAACTATCACAACGCCAAACTTCGCCCCGACAGCGATCGTGCGTTTGAACAGTTTCATCACTTTGTCAGGTGTAGCATTGGTAGCCACGTCGTAATCTTTCGCTGGCCGGCCAAGGAGCATATCGCGCACACATCCCCCCGCCAGAAGAGCCGCAAACCCTTCCTCTCGCAGAGTTTTGACAATTTTTACTGCTGCCTGCTTATTAGTCATCGCGTATTCACAAACTTATTTGATTTTCTTGACAGATAATACTAAACCAGATTACCTTCTTTAGCAATTCTTTAAGAATGATGTGAATTAATTTCGCTATCGCAGAGACAGAAAACTTTTGAGGCTTACCCGTGACTTTTTTTAGTGAAGATAGTCCAGACAAGGCAATAAAGCAGCAGATAAACTATCCCGCAGGCGATAAAAAAGGCAAACAGCGGCATCGTGGTTATCCACGACAAAACATTCTTTAACCCCACGAAAGACGAAGTATTCAGCAGCCAATTGAAGAAAGATGCCGGCAGGATACGCCTCAAAATCATATCGGCGTACATAGCATGCCACGTGCCCCAGCGTGCCATAGAATAAACCTGATAAACGGCTGTCAGCACACCAGCAATGACAAAAGCGTGAATCGGAAGGAGGAAGTACCGTGAGGGCTTGTGCTTTTTCAGATGCGGCCTCTCACTCAATTCGATATGATCGTTCTGATCCATATTACTCTCCCTTAAATCTGAAAAACATTGAGCATTACTAATCTCTGGATTTGCTCAATTTCTTTAATTTATTCAAATTTCCATTTGTAAGTGCCAGCTTTTTCACCTTGCTCCAGCGTTTAAGCTATATTTCCCGTTTCTTCGCATCTGATTTCTTAGCGAAAGATTCTTTATATAAGATTTCTTCTGGCCGATGGCAACGTGTGCAGCGGCCGCCTTTACCTTGGATGTGTTCCTTGAAACGCCTTTCGACATCATCGGTAAAACCAGTATAAATGACACCGCCACGACATCTCAGCATATAGACATTCCACATACTCTACCCCTCGACGTGTCCGGCTTTGCCGGACTTGCTCGGGATGGTTCTCCGCATCGCTTTTTGCATCACTGTTAATGGTGAGCAAGTGAGCCTAAAAAGCGAACGCGTCAAACCACTGCCCAGGACTGGAGTCGAACCAGCACGAGATTACTCCCACTAGCCCCTCAAGCTAGCGCGTCTGCCTATTCCGCCACCTGGGCTGGCATAAAAACGTTTTTATACTCGCTTCCGAGCGGATTATCAAGCCCCAAAATACAATTATTTGCCTCTTTGTGTATCCCACAGCAGGACATGCAGCCGTTGGCCGAACGAAAAACCGCTCTTTAGGCACAATTGTGCGACCATCGGCGACCTTTCCGCCAGTTCACTGCGGGTCGCGGCTTGCGGCATCAAAAAAACCTTGCCCGCATCTATCGGCGGCAGCTTGGCCAAAAGCTCGACTGCCACCTGAAAATCCGATTCGTCTTCAATCACAAACTTCAGCTGGCAATCATATTTCCGCAAAAGCTTGCTTAAACTATCGATATTTATTCGTTCATCAGACTTACCCGATTGTGAATTGCTTAGCTTTGGGCTGATGCTCATCAGGTCGCACTCCAGCCGGTCAATAAATTCTATTCCGGCTGTTTCGATAGTAATGTGCATTCGGTCAGCCTTCAGCCGCTGGCAAAGTTCGGACAGCCCGTCCTGTATCATCGGTTCGCCGCCGGTGATAACAATCGACCGCGTCTTGTTCGAATAAGTATCAACCTGCTCAAGTATCTGCTGGATGCTCACCTCTCTGCCGCTCTTGCTGTCCCAGGCGTATTTTGTGTCGCACCACCGGCACCGCAGCGGACAACCAGTCAGCCGGACAAAAACACTCGGCCTGCCGACAAGAAGCCCTTCACCCTGAAGGGAACAAAATATCTCGCTTATTTTCATACAGACACTGATTTACACCGTCTTTTTAGACACGGATTAACACTGTTTTGAAAAACTGGATTCCCGCCTGCGCGGGAATGACAATTAAACAACTATTTACTGTTCAGCATATAATACGGCAGCGGCGACAAATCATCAATTATCAATTTATGCTGGTTCGACACCGATTGAGGCGACAAACACCTTGCCTGTGTATTTTTCCGATTCGGGTTTTGTGAATCCTTTTTTTACAGCTACGAAGGTGACGGTATAATCGGCTTGGACGGCTGCGCCGAGGGGTTTGCCTGTATCGCAGTCGAGGCCCGATGGTATATCGACAGCCAGCACAGGACAACCAGCGGCATTTATCGCCTCGATGACTTTTTTGAAGCTATCTTTAACATCCCCTGTCAAGCCAGTCCCCAAAAGGGCATCGACAATAAAATCTGCATTCCTAATCAATTTATTTAAATGTAGCTCAACCGTCTTGGTTGAGATTTTGTTCACAAGCGAGGACGCTTGCGCTACTTTATCTGTTTGATTTTTAGGGTCGATATAAATAATCTCCTGCCCGATATTTTCCAGTATCCGCAGGTTAACAAGAGCATCGCCTTTTATTTTTTCGCGCTGGCCGCATACGATTACTTTTACACCGATATTGTTATTCAATAAATGCCTTGCGATAACAAACCCATCCCCGCCGTTATTACCGGCCCCGCGAATAATAACA
>JAQURJ010000044.1 GCA_028715705.1 Phycisphaerae bacterium
CCGAGTAATCTACTAGCTTACGCTGTGCGGGGGTTAGTTGTGTGCTGTTTTTCTTTTCATCGCTCATTTTTCGGCTTTCCTTTCTGGTTAAAGTCTGGTAATCTAGCCGTGCAGTTCAAGCGGGGACGCTCCAAATTGCACGAAGTGATAACGAAAAGCCGCTACTTGTCTAGGGTGGGCGGCTTTTTTGTGTCTATGCTATTGCGTCAAGCTCTTCTTTTCAACTTCTGGTGGCAAAAGGTGAACATTAGTTAAGCAATTCTCATCAAACTCTTGCATAGTCTTTTTATCCAACAATCCAGCCTCATATAATCCTTCTGCGGTTTCATGTATAGATGCCATTATCTCACTACGATATTGCTTCTTATTCATTGCCTTAGCTTTCCTATCTCTCTTCTAAGTCATGCCAGATACGCAAGATTACCACTGTGTTAGCATCTAACCGGTAACGCATTATATAGCCACGTTTTCCAAATGGGATAGAAATTTCCCTTTCTTGCCTGCCTTCTACTGACTTCCCAATTAGTGGAAATTCCATAAGTACGGACGGGGCTTTCTTTATGGCTTCGGCGGCACGGCGGGCGGCGTTTTGGTTATGTGGTTCAATGAAACTGCGTAGGCGGATAATATCCCTAGATGCAGCGACAGACCATACTATCTTGGGTTTGTTATGGTCGGACATTGAGTTTCCTTATCTGTTCCCCATGTATCTAACCACGCCGTCATATCCTCGTGGCTCACATATTGACCGCTTTCCTTGTACTCTTTCCACGCTTCATCGGCTTGCATATTACGCCGCTCTATTTCTTCCTCCCGCTCTAAATAACTAAGTATTGCTTCCTTCATTATCCAGTGTGTTGAACGCTTGCGGGCTTCGCCTAATGTTTTTAGGCGGGATCGGATTTCTTCGTCAACCTTTATACCTAATGTAGTAGTCATTGCATTTCTCGCTTTGGTTTCACTTATTGCAACCTAGTATATAGAACACAAATTGAAAAATTTCAAGCAATTTTTACTTCTTCGCCGTACCAAAGAATTTTTGCCATAGCTTGCCCTTGCCGGTGGTCGCCTCCGGTTCTGGCGGTGGGGGGGGGTGCGGGCTTTACCTTATCCCTCGTTTTTCTTCCCAAGCCTCAAGGGCTTCGCGTAGAAGCTCGATCAGCTTAAGGTCGGCTTCGGCTGCCCGCTGGCGGAAACGGCGGCGAAAATCGGGGTCAACCTTGAAATTAAGGGGGGTGGGCAATGATGCGGCGACGAGCTGGGCGGGTTGCCGTCCAATTGCATCGGGGGCGGCATTCGCCGTGCCTTTTACTGCCACAAGGGAAGCTGACAAATCAGCGGTTTTCTTTTTAACCATTTTTCTTTCCTTCTTCTTTTCTTGCTTTAGTCTTTTCGTTCTTTCTTGCTTTATTGTTTTCTTCTATTCGTGCTTTAACGAAAATCCACAATTCAGCGATTTCGGCAGCACTACGCCCACGCGGATCAACCTCAAGCACTGTTCGCCCGTCGATCATTGAAGCAGCATAGTCTACGCGGTCGTGAATAATTGCAGGGGCGACAATACCATGAGCCGAGAGAACAGCCATAGCTTGAACAGTAAGGCGACTGTTTGGCTTGGCTTGGGTAACGACAAAACCAAACGGGCGGGCGGCTTCGGTAGCAAGCTCAACCGTTCGCCCTATAGCCCGCAAGTCGTGGGGACTGGGGCGAGTAGGAATAAGCACAAAATCCGCTAGTGCGACAACGGCACGAATAGATTCAGTAATAGCTGGCGGGGTATCAATAAAAGCAAAAGCATAACCTGCATTCTCTAAAGCTTTCAGTTTAGCGGGAAGCTCTTTAAGGGTTGCAGAGGCAAAAGCTGGGGATTCTGCTTCGCGTCCATTCCACCAAGCCGCAAGGGAAGCTTGCGGGTCGGTATCAATAAGGACACAAGGGCTATCCCCTGCTTTCTCGGCAGCAATAGCAAGATGTGCGGTAATGGTGGTCTTGCCTGCCCCGCCCTTCTGACTAGCTAGAACGATTGTCTTCATAAAGATTTCTTCCTTTCGTGCTTTCGTGCTTTCTTGCTTTCGTTATAACACTAAAGCATTATTTCGTTTTAACCAGATAAAACGATAGCACGGCATAGATTAAACGGCAAGCAAAGCCTTGCGGGGGCTTCACCCGCTGGCAAGCCTGCTGCTTGCGGTGGCGTGGTAGCCCTGGTCTAGCTCGATGCCGAGATAGGAACGCCCTAGCGACTTGGCGGCAAGGAGTGAGGAGCCAGAACCGGCGAACGGGTCAAAAACCAAGCCCTCGGGGGCTGAGAAGGTTTCCACCAACGGCAAAAGGACGGAAAGTGGCTTTTGCGTTGGGTGTAGCTTGTTGCCGCTGTATGTCCAGTCGATCACGTCGCCAATCGTGGAAGCGGGTTTCTTCGGGTAGCCTTTGGCAAGGAGATAAGCCGATTCGTGCTGATAGCGGAGAAAGTGCGTAAATGAAGTATAACGCTTGGGGAAAGTCAAATGTCCGATTACTCTAAACCCTGCCTTGCGGTAAGCGGCAAGAAACTTGTCGGCGTGTTGCCAGCCGTAGAAACTTACGCCGAAGCTCTGGTTTTCAAGTAAGCGGTACATTTCGGCAAAGGCTGGTTGAAGCCAAGCTTCATTATTATCATTGATGATTTTTCGCCCGTCGCGTGACTTATAGTTTATGAGATATGGCGGGTCGGTCAGAATAAAATTAACGCTACGGGCGGGAAGTTGTGGCATAAGGTTAAGGCAATCGCCGTTAATGATACTATTTCTAAAGCCTTCTGAGTTTATATTGCTGTTCGTCATTTCCGTTTCTCCTTATTTTCTGGCTGCACCATACAGCCTTTCTTACAGCGAACGGGATAGCGGGTTAGGCGAACGAGCGACGCACTTAAGAATTTTGTAGGGCGATGAATGCCGCAAGGCAGGGGAAAATTGTTATTGCGTCGGGAGTGCCGACCGCATAGTAAGCGGAAAGAAAGGCGGCTTGGTGTAGCTCGGAAGGCGGGGACTGGAAAGCAGAACAGCGGGCAAAGCTAGGAAGGCTGGGGGATAGCATCGGGGGCTGGGCTTGTCGCCGTGCTACCGCTTCCCGCTCGTCTGGTCGGTGTGGTTCTGGCTGTGTGCCAGAACTCAAATAGCGGGGGTGAGGTCGTTTAATTCTTCAATGCGAAGCATTCTTATATCTTTTACGCTTGCCTTAAACCACGGATAAGCACGGCTTAACTCTTGGGCTGCTAATACGCATTTAACAGCATTCATACTGTCACCGCCAAAATAAACGCTTCCTTGTTGCCATACAAACCCTAGAGGCAGAAGAGTTTTCTTTATGTCGCTATAGGCGTTATTCCACGAACCGCCGGTATAGAGATTTTTAAGCTGTTCCGTATCAAGATCAAAAGCAATAGCGTACATAACAATATCCATATATTATTTTATGGTCATATATAACATGGAAAACGATAAAATAAAACAAAATTTCGTGAACCGTCACAGAACACGGTGAAGGCTTATTCTGATAGGCTGGCGAACTTGAGGAGGTCAAGGGCGTAGGTCGGCATTTCGGTTGGAAGGCGGGCAAAACCTTGGTGCAGATAGAAAGCTTCCGCCTCTGTGGAAATGGCGTGAACAACCAGAAGCCTAGCGGAAACCTCTTTAGAGGCTCGGAAAGACCTTTGCACAGCGTCTTGAAGCAACGCCTTACCCAATCCCATACCTTGCCATTTTTCATCAATGGCTAATCGCCCAAGGATTACCGCCGGAATCTGTCGGGGCATATTTCGACGCATAGAGCCGATGACTTCCTGATTGAAAATCTGCCCCATGCAAATAGCGTAATATCCTATAACCTTACGAGAGCCGGAAGGGCAAATAACATAGGTTCTGCTTGCTGCTGCCTCCATATTGGCAAACGCCCGCTCACGCAACCAAGCATCTAGCGTTTCCTCGCCTGACCGGAAATCCTCCAAATCGTGCTTTGAGGTTAGGGGAACCGGCGGGGAAAACTCTTTGCTTTTACTCATGCGACCAAGGGGCTTTGATTGCTCGCAAACGGTTCATACCGTCAATCTGTTCTTGTGTTGCCGGTGTGTCTAACCAATCCAAGACTTTCTGAAATGTCTTGTTATCTACATAGATGGAAGTTTGGTCAAGAATTACATTCTTAGCCTCTTTGAGTGCGGAAGCCATCATAAATTGCGAACGGTTTGCACCAAGCAAGTCGGCGGCTTGGTCAATCAATGCCCTGTCGTGTGCTTTGGCTCGCAAGTGAATATTAACTTCGGCGGGTGTGTGTTCTGCTTTCATTGGCTCAATCCCGAATTAGGAAACTTTCTTGACTAATAGCTAAATGTGTTGCGCTTGTCAACACAAAAACAAATCAAACCTTTCGTGCTTTCGTTTTATAAAGATAGCACGATTTCTTTTTTGCCAGATTTAACGACGATAGCGGGACTTGTGCCACAAATCAAGATATTTGACACAAGCGGGCAAGCCTGCTAAATCAAGGGCTTATCTGTGCCATAAATCAGGGACAAAAAGGCTTATGAAAATCGGCTATGCAAGAGTGTCAACGGAGGATCAAAATTTAGACTTGCAGCTTGACGCACTCAAAGTGGCAGGGTGTGAGAAGGTGTACACCGACAAAGCCAGCGGGGCAGGGGTGAAGCGTCCAGAACTTGCCAAGTGCCTTAAGGCTCTCGCCGATGGTGACACGCTGGCAGTGTGGAAGCTTGACCGGCTGGGGCGGTCGCTTCACGATCTGATAGGCTTACTCGATGAACTCAAGGGGCGGGGTGTGGCTTTCCAGTCACTAACCGAAGCCATCGACACGGCAACGCCCACGGGTCGTGCAATGTGGCAAATGGTGGGGATACTGGCGGAACTGGAACGCTCGTTAATTGGGGAACGCACCAAGGCGGGCAGGGTGGCGGCGGTTGCCCGTGGGGTGAAGATGGGGAGGAAGGTTAAGCTAACCGCCCAACAAGCCGCCCACGCCCGCAAGCTGATAGAGCAAGGCGAACACCACGACACAGTAGCAAAGTCGCTTGGCGTGTCACGGCGGACGCTTTACAGGGCTTTGAAGGGGTAATAAATGAAAGGTTAAAATACTGTTATTTTACTCACTTTATTGTAAGCAATGCATGTACTCTTTTCACAATCATGACTATTGTTAATATTACATTTGACGTGATAAATAAAGAAATTGGCGTAAACAAATAAACATCGAATTTTATTTGGCTTTTATATTCTCCAAAGCCAACAAAAAAAGGTTTTCCATCTATTATAGAGCCAAGCAAGCAAGAAATTACCAAAACAATTGACAATATAATTGAATAACTTATATTGTAATACAACTGATTTAATAGCTCTTTTTTAGCTTTATAAAGCGGGTCTAAACCCTTTCCGACTTCTATTTTAGATTCTTGTTCATAAACAAGAACTAGAACAGATAATAAAAGTGCTGTAAATATTGAGCCAAAATTAACCAATAACGAATACACACCTGAGCTTAACCCATAACCAAAAAACAAAGATAACATTGAAATTGCTAAAGGAATGCCGAAGAAAGTAGCACAATCAGCAATTGAAATCTTATCGTCTGTGTTTTTCAGAGTTACTATGTGACCGATTATAATTCCTATCACATTTATTTTGCTGCTCATGTCTCTACTCCGACATTTGGATACATGCATTTTGCAATTTCACCAACCAATTCACTACATAATCCATCAATTAGTCTTATATCATGACTACCGTCATGGGTTAATATATCTTCGTCTATATCAATTTCGCATACAGGATGACCTCCACCTAAGCTAAAAGTCCTTCTCTTTGAGCCAATTTGCACAACTGTTTTTATATGTGAACAATGCTGCGAAAGAACTTCAATTACTTTTAACTGCTCGCTTCCTTCGGTTATATAATCTATAAATCTACCAAGACTACTATTTTTCTTATTTATTTTTGCCTTAATAACCAAGTCTTGTTGCTGTTCGTCATGTCCTAATTTATTAATTTGGTCTGTAATATCATTGAGACCACTAAAACTAATTAACCTTATCTCTTTTGTGTTCGCATCAGTCCATTTATCAAAAGCTTTGTTATATGATAACGGGTTCATTTGTATTCTGAATCCATTTTTACTAGAGACATAATCCATAAATTCGCCACAAAAAAGGCTTTTTATTCCGCTTCTTCTGCAACTGTGAAATAACGCTATTCCTTCATTAAACTTTAATGGCACAAAAAACCTAAAGTAATGCTCTATCAATCCAGCATTTTTTTGAGACATCTTAAAATCGACTTTACCAGTCTCAATGTCTATAATATCAGACTTTACCCCATAATGCCCTACATGCATCCACCCATATATACATCTTTTGGTTGGTTCATATTTAACATCAAAAAATCCAAAAACTTTTTTATCTTTCTCTATCAAATACAATTTATCTGTTTTTGACGAGATATAATCCTGCATTAAACAATAAATATCCTCCCCGTCAATATCGCTTAATATTTCAAACGCTTTTGCTTTGCCTCTTGTTTTTGGATTTGTACATCTTATTGAATACATCGAAATTGAGTGCATATTCGTTATTAAACCCTGTTTTATGCTGAAAACCCAAACTGCAATTATATCACAATTAGGCTAACTAATAAATAACCAGATTTTTTTTAAAATCAACTTGCCTAATCATCTTGTCTTCATAGTATTGCCTCACTTATCAAACCAATCATGCCAGAGCTTTTTTAATAGCTTCTTGGTGTAGGTTTCTTCGCTGCCGCTCTCTTGGGGTTGCGGGGCTGGTGTCGGCTTTGGTGGCGTGACTACTCGCAGCGGTGGTGCTGGTTGCGGCGTTACGGCAGGCACGGGCGGGCAATGTGGCAAATGGTCGGGATACTGGCGGAACTGGAACGCTCGCTAATCGGGGAACGCACCAGGGCGGGCAGGGCTGCGGCGGTTGCCCGTGGGGTGAAGATGGGGCGTAAGGTTAAGCTAACCGCCCAGCAAGCCGACCACGCCCGCAAACTGATAGACCAGGGCGGAACACCACGACACAGTAGCAAAGTCTCTCGGCGTGTCACGCAGGACGCTTTACAGGTGGATAAATTGAATTATTACTTTACTAGCTGTAGTAAATTCTCATAATTAGAAATTACGCCATATTTAACACGCCCTTCGGTTGCTTGGGTAATTTCATCAAAAAATCTTTCTGCACATTTTATTTTGCATTTTTCGATTGTTCTCAATTCCATTGAGGACAAAGAGCCTTTTGTTTCGGCAATAAAATAAATGTGTTTTACTTTGCCTTCTTCAAAAGCAATCGCCCAATCTGGGTTATATTTTCCGACGGGGGTCGGAATATAAAAGGCTTTTGGTAACTTTGCATAAACTACAACTTCCGTGCAGGTATCCAGCACACTAGCAAAATCCTCTTCAATTTTTGAATCTGTAGAAACATAATCATAAACATGCCGCTTTAACGGTTCACTTGTAGGATTATAATTAAGCGTTACCGTTTTTGTAAAAATCTCACTGTCGTAAACTTCATCTATGGGATTGTATGAAATGCACTCGACAATCTGGGTGGCTTTCTGCTCATTGATTAAATTAGCAGCTTTAGCAATAAAATCTTCTGGATTGCTCAAATATTGATTAAAAACGGCGTTATTCATGCCTTTTAGGATTTGTGCTACTGTTTGGCGTTTGAGTTTTGTAGCCTCTGCTATCTTACCTAATAAATCATAGCGGACGCTAGAATTAACAGAATGATTATAATTTTGGGTTTCGGTCGCATTAAGCTTGAATGCCTCGCCTTTTTTCAGTGCATCATAAGTCGCTTGGTTGGTTTGTTCGCCACGTTGTACGGTGTACTGTAATCTATTAACTCTTAATTCTATATCGAGCGTATCAATACATTTTTTTATAAGCTGGTCACTGTCAAAATGCACGGTATAAACGGCTTTGCGGTTAATACTGTTCCAAAGGTCTTGAAACTCTTTTTTGAAAAAGTTCTCGTTACGCTTATTTTCTCTTATGGTGCGGTCATTTTCGTATACTGGCATTTGGCTATCATCAAACACACTATTAACCAGTAAAAAGATTTGCTCACTATACGGGGCAAGCTCTGGGGGCAATGGGGCTAATTGTTGGGCTTGCTTCGCCTCATGGTAGCTTGGGGCAATATTGTCGTTGTCGTCCGTGTAGTCATTTTTCAACAAATACTTGTAAATCTGTTTCGCCATTTGCGGCGTGACTTCAATATTGCCGTCGGAGGTTTTTAATATTTTTCCAGAAAAATAGTTTTCATCGGCAATGCGGGGGCGTTGTGATAGGGTTTCGCTGATGTCTTTTTGTAAGCCGCTGACAAAATCGGCGTAACTTTCATTAGTGACAATAGTTAATTTATTGATGTCGTGAACGGTTGCGGGGTCGTCCATACGTTCGCCGTATTTATTGACCGCAAGCCGCAAGCCTCGCCCGACTTCCTGACGGCGTGAAATGCTGTTATCGCTATGCTTGAGCGTACAAATTACAAACACATTCGGGTTATCCCAACCCTCGCGTAAAGCGGAATGCGAGAAAATAAACCGTACAGGCTCTTCTAGGGATAATAATCGCTCTTTATCCCTTAAAATTAAGTCATAAGCGTCTGTATCGTCGGTTTCTGATGATTTTTTGCCCGTTTCGGGGTTTTTTAGGCGTTTAGTTTTCTTATCAATCGAAAAATATCCGCTGTGGGTCTTGCTTGCCTCAATCCCTCGCAAATAGTCGTTATAGGCTGAATCGGTCAAGGTTAATATTTCATTGAGCTGGCTATTATATTCTTCTTCAAAGATTTTGGCATATTCGCCCGATTGTTCACCGTTTTCATCATAACAACGATATTTTGCCACTTCATCAATGAAAAACAGCGATAAAACCTTGATGCCTTGACTAAAAAGCTGCATCTCTTTTTCAAAGTGTGCTTTTACCGTTTCGCTAATTTGAATCCGTCTCAAAGTGGCTTCGTCTATGTCTCCGCTGGCTTCGCCCGTTTGTAACTCTACGCCGTTAGTAAAGCTGAGACTGTTAGTATTGGCGTTAATATCCGCCACAACAAAGCCTTTATATTGTTCAAGCCCACTTGATAAGCCGAACAAATCGGCGTTTTTGGTGATTTTTCTAGTTACTCGCTTGATACCGTTGTTTTGCTTAATTTCTAGCTGCAATTGGGCAATAGGTGGCTTATCAGATGTTTGGATTGCCTCAAAGTAAAGATAGGCGTTTGTACCAGTTAAGCCTTTAACGGTAATTCCCCGAACGGAAATTTTTTTAACTAATTTTTGATTGTAAGCGTCCAGTGCGTCTAAGCGGTGGATTTTGTTATAGGTGACTTTATGGGTCGCCGAATAACGTAAAATCATCAAAGCGTTAAAGGCGAATAAAGAATTTATTGTTTTTTCACCGCCCATTTTTTGCGGTTCGTCCAAAATCAAAATAGGGCGGTTGGCGGCGATTACTTCAATCGGCTTGCGTGATTGAAAGTCGTCTAGGGCTTCGTAAATGCGGCGGTTGTCTTTGCCCGTGGCGTTGAACGCTTGGACATTGATAACCATGATATTGATGCCGGAATCGGAAGAAAACGCCTCTAAATTGTATAACTGTTTGGAATTGTAAATAAAAAAACGGGCTTTCTTGCCGTAGTTCTCTAAAAAATGCTCGGCGGTGATTTCTAGGGATTTATGCACCCCTTCACGAATGGCAATACTGGGAACGACAATAATAAACTTACTCCAGCCATATTGTTTATTGAGTTCAAAGACCGTTTTTATATAACAATAGGTTTTCCCCGTGCCTGTTTCCATTTCAACATCAAGATTGATATTGCAAACTTTGCTTTCACTCAAAGCGGTTGAAATGGGCAAGTTTTGTTGCCGCTGGATAGTCTTAATATTTTCTAGCAATTGGGCTGAATCAATCTTAAGCGGGGCGTTTTCAAAACCCGAATTAACAAGGCTCGCTTGTCCTTCCCCGCTATCAACTTGGTAAGAAACGCCCGCTTGATAGGGTTGCCCTGCAAAACAATTTACCAGAGCTTCAACGGCGGCGGTTTGATAGGCTTGTTGTTTAAATTTCAGCTTCATGGTTTAGATAGTTTTTATGTCGGTATGGGGTGATAGGGATTTAAAAACCTGTTCAACATTTATCTTCACGCTATCATCGGCAAAACCAGAATCACAAAAAACAACCCGCTTAGGTTGCTTGGCAGTGAGTTTTTTTATAAAGTCCTCGCTAATCCCGCCCTGCCTGTCAAAACACGCCACAATCTCATTATCGGCGACGGTAAGAACGGTTTTTTCGTCAATCTTTTCTTGTTGTATCGGTAAAGTTAAATCGACTCCCCAATCCAGCAAAACTTGAAACAATAAATCTTCATCGCTACGGTCTGGGCAAATATTGTCAATTAAATTCAACAGGTCTTTTTGGTTGGTACTATCGGGGCTGTAATAAACATCATTCATGTTTGAACTGTCGATTTTCAAGACACGAAAGCCAATATCAAGTTGAGCTATATTTTCTTTGTCGGAGTTTTCGGTTTTGATTTTTTGCCCCGCTCGGCGTATGCGTTCCTTGCCAATTTCAGTAATGGCTTTATATCCAGCCTTAAAGGCTTCGCTCTTTTCGTCGCACGGTTCTGGTATTTGTACCATGATAAATTTTCGTTTTCCGCCATCCTCGGCGTTTAACTGCATAACGGCGTGGGCGGTACTACCTGAACCTGAGAAAAAATCCAATACTATTTGTTCTTCATAAGGTTTTGTTGAAATACTCAACATTCTCTGAATAAAGGCTATTGGTTTTTTTCCATTAGGAAAAAGTGTGTCTCCTTCTTTCGATACATTATTCCAATTGAAGTTTAACCATAAAGTACCAATCTTTCCTCTTATAGAGACGTTTTTATTATCAAACCTAGCTATATCTTTTAACCATGCCAACTGGTCTTTATTATTTCCTTTATAATAAACAACCGTTGATTTTCCTTTGCTTTTCCCGCTTCTAGGTATGTACTCAATACTAAATAATCCATCAATTTCGCCTATAGCATCCATCACTCTTGTTCTAATAGAACTTTGAGCATTAGTATCTCTAAAAACAGTTTCAAACTGTTTTAAGTAAAAATCATTTCTTGAAAATCCATCCTTCAAATACTCAGATAAAGAAACGAACTTATAATTATTATGCTCGTAAATCTTTATTTCATTTCCATCTCCATCTACCACCGATTTTATATATTTCTTATTGCCAAATGATTGGACAAATCTTGTATATTTCCAACTTTTCTTTTCTTGCTCCATTTTT
This sequence comes from Phycisphaerae bacterium, assembly GCA_028715705.1. Classification (GTDB taxonomy): domain Bacteria; phylum Planctomycetota; class Phycisphaerae; order Sedimentisphaerales; family Anaerobacaceae; genus JAQURJ01. Next base: position 11,362 of record JAQURJ010000044.1, read on the forward strand.
TCTATATGTTCAAACAAATCTATTTCTTCAAATGCTTGATTTAAATCCAAACCTTCCGCATCCTTACTTTTTACATATAACAACAGAAATTCTGTATTCTTTTTTAATCGTTTATCTTCTCCGCCGCCACTAGCTCCAGCAGATGGCTTTGCCTTAACACAAATATTATTTATATAATTATCCTCTCCAAAAACCTCATCACATAAGCGTTTTAAATTAGCTTGTTCATTATCATCAATCGAAATAAAAATAACGCCATCATCACGCAACAAATTTCTTGCCAATTTCAAACGTGAATACATCATACTTAACCAATCAGAATGAAAACGCCCGTTTGATTCTGTATTTTCCACTAAACGATTTCCGTCTTCGTCCTTCTGGTTAGAACGCAATTTATAACTTTCGGTATCCTCGGCGAAATCATCGGGATAAATAAAGTCGTTGCCCGTGTTATAGGGCGGGTCTATGTAAATCATTTTGACTTGATTCAAATAGGTTTCCTGCAAAAGTTTCAAAGCGTCTAGGTTGTCGCCCTCAATATACAGATTTTTTGTATTATCAAAATCCACGCTTTCCGCTCGGCACGGTCGCAAAGTCTTTGCAATTGGGGCGTTGGCAGTCAACAAGGCTTCACGCTTACCAACCCAATTAAGCTGATACCGTTCTTGTGTTCCATCCACCAAAGAGCTAGATAACTCCTGTTTGAGCAAATCAAAATCAATCGCCAGTTTTGGATTGCCGTTATCATCGGTGCTTTCAGTCGCACAATGAGGGAACAATTCAGCAATCTTGCCTATGTTCGCATTGGTGAAGTCTGGCGTGTGAAGTTTTAATTTATTCATGTTGTGTTATTGAAAACCCGTTTTTCTCATTGAACTATAAGAAATTCGACAAAAAGTCAAATTTGCTAATTGTAGCATAAAAATTAAAAATATATTTTGGTAGTAAAAAACCTGCGGTTTTACGCTCTAATCGGCGGGCTTGTCGCCTCAACTAGAAAAGCAAACCTTCATAGACAATTACTCACTTTCCAAACCAATCATGCCAGAGCTTTTTTAGTAGCTTCTTGGTGTAGGTTTCTTCGCCCGTATCCTCTGAGGGGTGCTGGACTGGGGGCGGCTTTGGCGGTGTGACTACTTGCGACATGGGTGCGGGAGTCGCTACAGGTTGCGGCGTTACGGCGTTGCCCTGGTCTTGGTTGGGAAATCTCGGGTTTAGCATATCAGGTGGTAAAGCGGTCGGGGCATCGGTCGGTATTCTCGCCCTTTCAATTTGTACGCTGAGATAGTCGGCACGGTCGCCTAGGGCTTGCTTAACGCAAGGGCGGGCGGCTTCTATAACTGCCTCACTCGGTCGCCCTTTGCCGTGTACTTTGCAACGCTCTGCATATTGCTTTATCCAATTTCTTTGGTCTTCAAGAATGACTTTCTTTTCTACTTCGTCTTTGTCAGAAAGGAATAAATGCCAAAGCTTTTCTAAGTCAGTTTCGGCTTTGAGAAGGTCGGGGCTTGAACAAATCACAAAATCAGTTTGCAAAAATGCCTTGCTACAATCAAAAGCAAGAGCATTGCCAGCAATGGCAAGCAAGCAAACCCCTAAGAGCTTTTTTTTCATGGCTTGCCCTTAAGCTGCCGCTGTATCGTCGGCGGGGGCTAAGTCATCAGGCGGGGGCTTTCTCGCCCTGCGGCGTTGTATCTGGGCTTCAATGTCGGGGGCTAATCCGGTGGGAACTCCTGCGGTTTCCTCGCGGCTTATCGGCTTGGGAGTTAAGCCCTGTTCGTCTCCTCTGGCTGCCATTGCCGAAAGCTCTTTGCTACTGGCTTCGGCATCGCACATACCGTCTATTTGGTCTAAAAGCTGTTCTATACGGGCTTCGTGAAGGGCAATTTCTACTATGTACAAGCTGAGTGCACTAAACATCAGCCAACCGCCTAAATAATCCGAAAAGGTCGCCGCTATCATCAACCCAACAATAAAGCAAATAATCGGATCAATAAAGCGGTTGCAAATGCTCTCACTCAAGGGCAGGAAAGAAAACCAAGAAATCCCCTCGCTATAACTATGCCAAAACTTGCCACGCCCTAATTCATTCCAACGCATCCACTTTTGAATATAGGCAATAACATAACAAGCAACGGCAAAGACGATTAAAGAATTTTGGAAATCAGCCTTAAGCGTTCGCGGGTGGGGTATAAAATCAACAATAAAAGGCAGATAACTAATAAATAGACAGGTAAAAAATAGCTTGGTCGTGCTAAGTGTCCGATAGCCAAGCTTACGCCTTAGAAACACCCTCACAGTTAAAGCAGGTGCACCAAGAAAAAAGCTCACATAATTTAGCCTTTGGCGTTTATTAAGACTAAGAAAATTTATATAGTTAGTAATTGGGTCATAACTTAACAGGTTAGCAATTTTATCTCCTTTGCCGCTTTTATTATCAGCCATTTGCTTATCTCTGATTGAAGGTTAAGAGTTTGAAGGGCGAGCCGTCGGCGAAAATATGCCCACCTTTATAAACGATTGCTTCCACCTGAAAATCATAAATCTCGCCACCACGCTTTAAGACGGTGAACAGGGAAGGCTCCACCAGAAACCGCCTTTGTTCGCTCGTGCTTATTCCTCCGCTTGAGGAAGTGCTGTCCTTGCCGTCCGGGCTGCCTGCATTACTGCTGAAACTGGTGGTTTTAACCTTTAGCCAATGTTCGCCAAAAAGCTTGGCTGCCCATTCGTTAGTATCGCCGCTATTTTGGCAAAAGAACTTAGCTTGCAAATTGCCAAGCAAACTATCAACCGCATCATTATTGCCTAGCACTCGGCGGTAGCTTTCACGGTTCTGGGTGAGGTAGACCGTGCAACCGCCAGCGGATCGGGCAACGGCTTGGTATTCGGCATCAAATTCGGTTATGAAATTCTGGGCTTCATCTGCCCATAAAAAGACCGGTCTTAAATATCTCCCCTTGGGCTGCATTCTTCGCAAAACCGCAACTTGAAAGCAATATTTCCAAGCCAGATTGGCAACCCTGCCCGCTAATCGGAACTCCTGCACGGGTAAATCAATAATGATAATCTTGCCCTTAAAGGCATCTTCGGGGGTTATGTTAGTATCGGTGGAAAAGAGCTTTCGCAAGGGGCGGGTTAAGAAAGGTCGCACCAGCATAGAAAAAGACAGGGTGATAATGGAACGGGTCTTTTCTGAGAGGGCGGGGAACTCCTGCAACCAATATTGGCGGCACTCTTCGTAATCTTCAAGGTTGTTTGTACTCTGCTCGCTTACAACCTTTTTAGCTTCTCTGAGCATTGCCGCACATACACTCTCTTGCTGCCACGCCTCGCTTAGAGCTTCGGCGGGGCTTCTGGGGGCAGTGTTCACGATAGAGCGAAGCAAGGGCAGGGAGACCGGCAAGCCCGCAAATAAAGGCAAGTCCACAAGGTTTATATTCATATGGTGAAGGGCATCTTCAAAGAACTTATTATCCCCTCCCCCCTCGGCTTTGCCTGCTCCTCCTGCTATCGCTCCCGCTATCTCGTCGAGCAAAGCAACGATGTTGAGGGTTAGCCCTGCTCCCTCTCCTGCTCGGCTTGCTTCCCAGTCCAAGAAATTAAACCGCCAATCCCCCGAAGCGTCAATGATTACTAGGTCTTCGCTACGGTCGGTCGCCGCTGCCCACTCAACCCATTGTCGCCTTTCCTCCTTTTTGGCACATAACACCAGCCCGCCGAAGTCGGCGGCAAGGTAGCCTATGGCTAGGTGCTTGGCTGCTCCGCTGGTCTTGCCGCTGCCGGTCGCACCGAACACGGCAACGCCGGTGAGGGCATCGCCCAAGCGGAACGCCTCGCCCTCTTGCCAATCACGAATGACGGTCAAAGGGTGGAAGTCGGGGAGGGCGGCGGCTTGGCTCACTCTTTATCGCCAAGCCCGTCTTTCATCACGATTTCAATTGCTTCAATTAGTGGTTGGTCTGGCTGTGGCGGGGCAAAAAATCTCGGGTCGTAATCTTGGATAAAAGAGCATTTTTCTTTTTCTATCGCATCGGTGATAGGCTGTAAATTTCTGCCCTTAATCTTCACAATCTGAAAGCTGTAGATTAAACCTAGTTCCGTGCCGTGCCAGCCATCGGGAATAATGGTCAATAAATGACTATAGGCGGGAATATTGAAAGCTGCCATTACTCGCCGAATTTGTAGGCGTTTGGTGCGGTCTTTGGCATCAAAAGCCAGATAGGACGGCAAACCTCCTCCCCTGTCGCTGCCTTCTTTGGCGGCTGCTCTGGCTGGGGTAGGTGCGGTGCTGCGAAATTTCGCTAAGGGGTCATCTGCCATTTTCTGCCTCGTGATTGTTTTTTTAATCAAACCACAAAATAGTTAATAAACCGCTAAGGCTTTATCTTTCCGGTTCTAGGTCTTGGGTGGGCTGGGGGCTTTCCGGTTCGGGTGCGTCTTTTACCGCTTCCTGTGTAGCGATGTCGTGCGATAGGTTGCTACTGTGCAAGCCTGCATAGCTGGTATCTCGCACCAAAAAGGCTTGGTAAGTGTTCTGTATGTCGGCAAAAGCACTCTGGGCGGTGCGTTGTAGGTCGGCGGGGATATTCGCCAAGCTTTCTTTGATGGTGTCGGAGATTGCCATAATTTACCTCTCTGGCTCGTGGTCGTCTCGGTTGACAAGGTTTCGCCAAGTATCCTTAACAAAATCGGCGGCTTTATGGGCAATGGTTGCAACCTCGTGGCTAATTTCTATCGCATACTCCACCAAAGAGGCAAACCCTTTTAGCTTAACCTCGCCTTGCCGGTTGATCTGCTCACTGGCGGCAATCATCACCGGATCGGCAAAGGCACTCTGGGCGGCTTGGTGTTCCTCCGCTGCTACGCCCTGGGGCATTGCCTCGGGTGGTTCTGTTACTCTGGCTTCCGCTTCCTGCTGGGCGGGGTCGCTATCAATGACAGCGGGTGGCGTTCCCGCTTCGCCACTTACCCGCTCGGCTGCTAGGCGGTCTTGCCAGTAGGTGCTAGGCAATTCCTCGGCTTCTGGTGGCCGCCGGTCGGCGCCGGCTTGGGCTTCCTGCTCCTGGCCGGCTTCTTCTATCAGCTCGTCCAGTGCCTCCCGTTCGTCAAGCAAGGCTTCTATGCGGTCGTTTGCCTGCTCGGTCTCTCGGTTGCGGTCGCCACGTCCGCTTTGCTCGCCTCGCCGTTCCATTGCGGTGGCTTCCACCCCTAAATGCTCGCTCGGGGTCTGCTCTATCCCCCGCTCCTTAAAACTGCGATGGTCTACCCGTTCATCACTGCCGGAGCGTTCAAGGGCGGCATTGATGAGATTGCAAGCATACTCCCGAATGTGAAGGACTTCACCCCCGCCCGTCTTCCTGTCGTCCAGTTCCCTTGTCTTCTCGCCCAAGCCCTCCGCTCCCATTCGGCGAGTGGTCATCAAGATATGGGCGTGGTGGTTGCGGTCGTCGCCGTGCCTTGAGGGTTCGTGTAGGGCAACCTCGACCGCTACCCCGTAACGCTCGACCAGGTGCAAGGCTAGGCTGCGGGCAATCTCTGTCC
>JAQURJ010000045.1:0-1695 GCA_028715705.1 Phycisphaerae bacterium
CGATGGCGACATTTCGGACATATTCGGAAGTGTGATAATCCGATTGCAGGTCGGACCGGTCTTCCACCAGCCGCGCCACAATAAGAGCCTTCGCCCCCGGTGGTGTTTTGGCCAAAATCGCCGCGTGGGATTCGGCAATTTTCCGCTCCATTTCCTCCCGCTTGGCTCTGGCCTCGGCTGCCCGCTCCTGCCGTTCGGCCACCGCCTCCGGTTCCTCGCGCCGGTCAATAATCGGCCGGGCGGATTCAGCTCGATTCAGCGCCGCTGCCAAGTCGGCGACAACCTGGCGATAATTGGCGGCCGTATCATGCGCGAGCTTTTGAATGTGCTCAAACTCGCCATTTTTAACCTGCCACCCCTCGCCCAGTTGCTCTTTAATTTCCTCTACTTTTTGCCTGCGCTCGTTTTTGATATTTTCCTGTGTCATTTTGACCTCTTTTTTTGAGTCCGGGCCGTTTCGCGCGACCCGGATATTTCAGCCTTATTTCACTTCAATAATGACAGCCGGACCCCCTCCGTCGTGAAAAACACGGCTCTAAAGGGCAGCCGGACAGTTTCAAATTGCGCCTGGTCGCAGGGCCACCGATAGGATATGACCGCCTCCGGTTCGGCGCCATTGTCAAGCGTGATTGCCGTAATCCGGCCGGCAAGAATGGCCGCCCGGTTTTCGTGCCAGAAATATACTGGTGTGTTTTTGAGGCAGCCGAGCAAATCTTTAATCCTGTTGATTTTCATGTATTTTCAACTCCTTCCTGATTTGTTGTATTAGCTTATATTCAGTCGGCCAAACCTGACGAATTAGATAATTCGTATTTAATTCGTCAAGTGAATGCCGGCCAAGCTGCCAGACTGGTATTTTTTGGCCTCTCAGAGCCAATTTTTGGGCTCCCAGCATGTTTTTTGTCGGCACTCTATCCGTCTTCATGCGTCGCCTATCCTCCATTCGATAATTATTTTTTGGGTCCCCTTGTGCAACCCTTATCATAACGGCTCACCGGTAGTGGTTTTGACATCAGTTTCCTCAATTCGGCATCTAAATTGCTCTTAGTATATATATAGTACTTAGTACTATGTAGTTTCTTCTTGTATGAAAGATTAATATAGATGCATTCAGACAACATATAGATGAAATAACCGCAGCGGTTGATAACCGAGAAGGCGCCCATATATAGATGAAATAACCGCAAAAAAGAGAAGAAAATGAGCGGAAGGGATGACCGCGCACCGACTTAGCTGAGTGCGCAAAGCTTTGCATACTGCCATATAACTGGTGATTATTGTCCATGATCCCGGTCATTTTCGGCGCTCCAAGCTAAGGGTTCGGGATAGACCAGGCCGCCGCCCGGCAGTAGTAATATAATAGAGTGGTGCGGATATAATAGCATTATTTTACCAAATCGTATAAGTCATTGTGCCGCAACGACAGTTGCATTTATATTCACACCCCAAAATAGGATGAAATAAATTGCAAACTCGCGTAATTATATGGTTACCAGCAGATTATAGCGGCATAGCCAGCGTTTACATGCGCAGCCAGCCGGGCCGGTCAGGCGCCCGCTCGGCCACTCAACCAATTGTAATAGTGTGCAAAAGATTGCATAGTTTATAGATTAGTGCTGCTTTAATAGTGTGCAAAAGATTGCATAGTTTATAGATTAGTGCTGCTTTAATAGTGTGCAAAAGATTGCATAGTTT
>JAQURJ010000045.1:1795-16252 GCA_028715705.1 Phycisphaerae bacterium
AACCAATTGTAATAGTGTGCAAAAGATTGCATAGTTTATAGATTAGTGCTGCTTTAATAGTGTGCAAAAGATTGCATAGTTTATAGATTAGTGCTGCTTTAATAGTGTGCAAAAGATTGCATAGTTTCTTTATTATCAACCTCGATCGCCGGCGCCGGCGCTCTACCAGGCATGGCCGGCCGTGCCGATGGACCAGCCGCCCCGGCCACCACCGGCAAACCGCCCGCCCCGGCCGCCAAAAATGACCGCGTGGCCGATTGAGTCGCCCCCCAAGCCCCCCCCTTCGGTGTAGCAGTCCTCCCTTGTTTGTGGAAAATGCAAAAAAATTTTTATATGGTGTTTTTGCTGTGCATGTGGTTGCATATTTTGGGTTGGGGATTTTTCAATTTTTTTTGGGGGAGGTAGGAGATTTTTCTTGACAGGCCATATTTTTAGTGCTATTTTATTAGCATGGCTGGAGATATTACTACTTTGGGGTATTGTCGAGATGGTCGGCGGCGCTGGTTTCGTTCGGCTCCGAAGCATTATGACCGTCAGGGGATGGCGGGGAAGTTTATAGGTGGTTATTGTCGGGTATGTCGTTCGGAGGTTGAGAGTTCGCGTTACAGTGATTGTTGTGGTCGTTTGGAGTGTCGGATGGCTCTGGGGTTGTATCCTTGGGGTGGTGCAAGGGGTGGTCGTCGTTTGGCTGCGTTTGACGGGTGTGGTCTTGACTGGGGGCGGATTTACCGGCGGTTGCCGGGATTGGCTTTGTATATGAAGCGTCGGGCGGGTTATTTTAAGTTATTGAGGGCTTATGAGCGTTGGAAAAGGGAAAGCGGCCGGGTCTGATTCTGTTTCTGGTTCTGGTTCTGGTTTGAAGTTGCGTTGTGGTTATTGCGGGAAGAAGGAGCCGGAGGTACTGGTTATAGGTCCGAAGGTATTGCCGAGGGCGGACGGTTCGCCGTCGGGTATGGCGGACATAATATTTGGGTGCGGTTCGTGCGGGTCGATTTTGGGGATAGCGGTAATTCCGATGCCGAGGGCGGCGGATAGCAGTTCGAGCCGGATAATAATGGTTCATTAAATGGAATCGGAGAAGCGGAAATTTTTCAGTCTGCTTGACGAGTTGGTTAAGCATCCTGGGTTTGACGGTTTTGAGATTACGTCGAATCCGGATGTAATTCGGTCATTGCTGGCTGATGCCGAGAAGTATCATTGTGTTAATCTGGTGAAGGCGCTTTTGGCTGAAGCCGGGGCGGCAGAGATTTTTGATGAGAAGGCCGGGCCGGTTCTTGGCCGCGCAGGTTTGAAAAGAGCCATAGCGGAGCATTTTAGCTGGTAAGTGAGATGGTAATTGATGAAGGTGTCGTTTTAATTCCGGTTTTTTTCTGCGCCAATCGGGGTTGTCCGAATTACCGGATGCGGTCGCTGGCGGAAAGGCTTATGGCCTATATTTTTCAGGAGGAATTGATAAATCATTACATTATTTTGGAAAGGAGTGAATGAGAGATGCCGAGGAGAGAGATTTGGATTCGGATTGACGATTATGAGTATTTTGTGCCGAAGGCAATAGCCAATGCCATTGGCGGCCTGGTCAAAAGCTATTCGGCCGACCGGCGGGATTTTCGGGGTCAAATGAAGATTCCGGCCGGAAATTTGAAGGCTGAAGCCGGGCAGGAAGAGAACGTGAAAGAAGCTGAAAACAAAAAAAGCAGGGAAGCAGGCAAATCGGCAAAGGGAACTGGCCGGAGGGGGAATGCCTAAGAAAGGAGATAAATTGAATTACGACAACAGAGCCGGCATGTCGCAATTTCCGATTAATCCCTATTCCCTTATTAAACTCTCAAGAGTCCGAAGCCGGCAATCGGTAAAATTCGGATTCTTGAGAAAATATATTACCTATTACTGGATTCTCAATCCGCTTCCAATTCGGGACATGAACGCGACACAGCCAAAATTTCAGCGATTCTTCACGGTCAGGGTCGATGTCGAAATAATGCCCGATAATCCGCCCGATAATTACAGACCCTTTCTGCGGATCAGACAAAAACAACTCCGGAAAGGCACCATTTACAATGCCATGAAACGTGATGGATTTACTTTGGTCGATTCGGCTCTTTACTTCAACCGCAAAAACCCCGAAGCCTCTTGGTCAAAATTCTACGAACTGGTCGGATATAAAAAAGGCATGAAATTAATCAGCGATTAATCAACTACATTAAATTATTTCTGCCATTATATCCCATTATCCCGCATAACGTTACATTATCTTTTCAGGGACTGCTCAAAAAAATGCTTGACAAATGTGCAAAACTTTGCACAGTTTTAGGCAAAAAAGGGTGGCGGTCATGGCCCACAAAAAATCAATCGACGTTCCGCATCCCGAAGCGGTAAATAAATTCCACGAAATGAGCCCCTATGCCCAGAATCTTTACCGCGCGGTTCAATCTCTTTCAGAAGCGGAACAAGTCCAGGCAATAAAACTATTCGCCTCAAAAGGAATGCCGGAATTCGTCCGCATTGCCGCCGATATGGGACTCCGGCCCTTCCAGGCCGCAAATCAGGAAATCAGCCAAACGCAGGTCAGTCTTGATACCTTCGCCATTTCATTAGACGAATACAGGGCAATGGCACGGGAGCTTTTCTACGCAACCAAACAAGTCCCGGTTGCTATTACCATGTATGGCAAAAACGGCAGGCCGTGCGGCACCCGTATTGAAATCAGGGAAATCAAAGACAATTATACCCGGCAGAGAATGTTCGCCCTTATCTCGAAGTTATGCGGATTGGAGCCGGCCAAAAAACTCAGCCTTTCGGGCACTCTGACGCATAAAGCCGCCGACAAGGAAACCGCTCTGGAAACTCTCAAAAAGCGCGAAGAGCAGCTTAATCAGGCTCTCTCCGCAGATTTTCAGATTCTTGAACCGGAGGCCAACGGTGAAAAGAATGAATAGCGAACAAATAGAACTCTGGACGACAAGAGCCAAAATCGCCGAACGCGACCCGTGGTGGTGGCTCAAATATTTTGTCTTTACCAAAGACGAACATGACAAGTCGGTCCGCCGAAAACCCTTTCCCCCAAAAGCCATTTATCGCGTCCTCTGCCGCGTATGGCGCCAATATCAGGAAATCTTTATTGATAAATCCCGGCAGCTTATGATTACATGGTTTTTCGTAGCCATGTATCTCCACGACAGCCTCTTTAATTACAACCGCCGGAATTTCTTCCAGTCAAAAAAACAGGAAGACGCCAATGCCATCTTAGACCGCGCCAGATTCATCTATGACGGCGTTATGGAACTGATTGAACCAGTCATCGGAACATGGCTGCCACGGGTCAAAAAGGTCGGCGAAAAATCAGGCTCGAACGACCGAATGGTCTTTCTCGAAGTCGATTCAATCATACAGGCCATTCCCCAGGGCGATGATGTCATCCCTTCATATACCCTCTCCGGACTGTTCTCAGACGAAACCAGCCTTCAGCCCCGATTCGAGGCCGGATATGCCGCCGCCATGCCCGCCATCGACCGCGATGCCCGTTTTACTGGTGTCGGCACTTCCTACGGCAATACCGCAGCTTACAGAATCATGTACTGCATGGACGAGAAAACCAGACGAATAAAAGGCCCCAATCAGATTGATACCCGAACCATCAAAAGAAATATCTTCGAGCCCCCGCCGAATAGCCTTCCGGCAAACCTGACGCCTGAACAGCTGGCGGAAGCCAGACGACTCTGGATTGAAAATAAAATACTCAGCCTTTCAGACGAAGAATTTGACGCCATCCCCATTCTCGACCTGATTGCTTCCACACCGGGAATCGAACACTGGATAACATTTGAGGGAACAAGCTGCTTCAGCGTCCATTATACGGCTGATCCGGAAAAAGACCCGGCAACCGAAAAAGGACGACAATGGGTTCCGGAAGCCAAACGGCGGATGAAAAGCGCCGTTCGCTGGGAACAGCACATGGAAATGAATCACAACGTCTCCGAAGGACGACCGGTGATTTCCAATTGGGATAAGACAATATTTGTGCCCCGGACGACCGGGCAGGAACCCTGTTACCATGACGACTTGCCGCTCCATATATCTTTTGATTTCGGAACTATCTGCTGCGGCTGCGCCATCGCCCAGAAAGTACCCGTAGAAGAATTCAATATGTCCCAGTTGCAGATTCTGGATGAAATAATTCTCTGGGGCTCACATACCCCGGCTCTTGCCGAAGCCGTCGTAAAAAAACTCGAAAGCGAATTTATCCGGTCATGGCAAAATAATGATATCTTTGCCTACTGTGACCCCAACGGCAACCGGCAGGAAGCAACGACCTCCGACAGATCCCTGAATTCCCACGTCAAAATTCTTGAGGCGGTCGGAATATACCCCGACAGCTTTCCCTTCGGCGTCCCGGAATCAACCGAATTCATGGAAACAATGTTTTATCTCAAACTACCCGACGGCCGCCCGATGGTCATCCTCTCGGAACAATGCAGTTATCTGATTCAGGTCCTCGGCGGCGGCCTGGTCTATCCCGAAAGCGGCAAGCCGGGATATTATGACAAGGACGGCCAGAACGACCACGGCGGCGATATCGTCAGATATCTTATTAATAATGTTTTCGATGAAACCGACATTGAAGGCGCCGAAGTTATCGAAAGCGATTATGTCCGTATGCCGATTCGACAGACGGTCGGCCAATACAGCAGTGGACGGGTGACGGGATATAAAACGATTCCAACCGGCCCCGTCAAAGCGTTTAACCCGCGCCAGGACAGGTTCGGCCGCCGCTTGACGGAGCCAAGGCAAAAGACCAGAAGTGCGCGAAGACTATTGACTTCAAGGTATAATTATGTCAGTTGAATCAGAAAAAGCCGACAGGAGAAATTATTACGGCCCGACCACCGAACTGGATGATGACGAACTGGTTGTCCGCATCATTCAGGATTTGCGAACGGCCAGGGGCGACAAGGCGCAGGACTTCAGCCGAAATCTCCGATATCGCAATATTTACATGGCCCTTGACGACCCCAATGATATCATCGACGAATCGACCGGCCAGATGAGCGATGACAGGGGTCTTTATTCAAATACTTATCTGCCCCTTGGAGCCGCCGCCGTCGATACCGCCGTGGCGCAGTTATATAATCACCTCTTCCCGACACCGGATTATTTTGAGATGGAGGCCGGCGATTTCATGGAAGATTTCCGTTCGCCGAAAATTACCGAACACATGAAAAAGCGGCATCGGGAAATGAGATTCCGAACTAAAATCTGTCAGATACTCCAGATTATATGCTGCTTCGATTATGCCGTCAGTTTCATGCGCTGGCAAATAAAGCCCGGATATGTCCCGGTTTCAACGGGCGGAATTGAAAATATCGAAATGGGCGGAATTTCCATGCGGCAGCGTAAAAGAAAGACTCAATGGGAATACAGAATCAATGCCGTTGAACGGCCGGATTTGTGCATTGTTCCGTATTTCAATTGTGTCCATGACGCCAATTCCTTTGACGATTTTGAATCAGCCACCTTTTTTATCGACTGGCGCGATGAACCGATTACGCAATTAATGGCTTATGCCGAAAACAAAGATGGTTTCGGCAAATACAAGAATATCGAAACCGTCATAGCCGAACATGACCGCCGCCTTGCCGAAATAAATGAGGAGGCCGGGATTGATCCGGCCAGACGCTCCAGCCGTCTTAGCCATGACCGCATCAGAATTTATCGCTACTGGACGCATGAAGAAATGTCCGAAATGGCCTATGGTAAAATTATATATCGGTCTAAAACGGATGGCATCGGAGCTCAGTTGTGGAAACTCTTTCGACGACCTTCAGAATTCCCGGGCATGGGGATTTTGCAGCGAATTGAACGTCAGCAGCTTGATATCAATACCATCATCAATCTCAAACGGGACTTCCAGAACCGGCAGTTGAATCCAATTTCCGCCATAAGCGAAGACCTTATCGGCTCCGAAGAAGGCGACATCGAACTCTATCCGGGGCGAACATTCCGATTTCGGCGCGGTGAAGCCAAGAAGAAAATCGAATTCTATTATCCCGGAATGGATATCTCACAGGGGGCCACCGAAGAATTAACGATTCAGATGGATTCAATAGAACGCGTTACCGGATTCGGCAGCGAAAATGTCCAGGGTGCTTTTTCATCCGGGCGAAAAACCGCCAGAGAGGTTTCCGCCGTTGCCGCGGGAATTGTGTCAAAAGCCAAATATTTCGCCGAAAATATAGAAACGGACTGCCTCGAACCTTTATACATGCGGCAATTCCTACTCGAACAGGCCAACCTGAGTCAGATTGACCAGTTCAAATATTTCGGCGCCAAAGGCTCCGACTGGGTGATAATCCGGCCGGAAGATTATGCCTTCGGCTCAGTGCCCGTTTTCCATGCCAAAGGATCGTCGCAGGTATCATACAGCGAAATTCAGATTGAACGGTTTTTCAAGGCCGTGCAGGTGGGCATGTCCATCGCGCCTCAATTGCATAACTGGCCTAATATCATCGCCAAAATGTGGCAAATGCTCGAACCGAAGGATTTCCGGCATTTCATAAAAGACCCAAGAGAAAAGACGCACAACGTTCCGCCGCGAATGGAAAATGTGCTGCTGGCAATGGGGCATGAAGTTGAAATTTCACCGGAAAATGATGACCGGGAACACCTTGCCGAACATCGGTCGTATCAGAAAACAGGGGATTATCAGCTATGGCCGGAAGCCATGAAGCGCAACATGGAAAATCACTGCATGGAGCATGAAGGCCGGCAGAATCTTTCTCAAATGGCCCTTTCGGGCGGCATGCAGAATCTGGCCAATAGTCAGGATATGTCAGACCCGTTGCGCGGAATAAGACAATTGAGCGTTGGTTGATATGAAAAAAGAATACGGCAAAGAAGAAATTGAAAAGGCCAAAACGGATTTGCGCCTCATTGAACAGCTTCTCCAGAATCCGGTTTGGCAGCGCTTGATGGAAATGAAAAAGAAAAGAATTGAAGAGGAGACACAGGCACATTTCGCGGAAGACAAATATGATGATCCTGTTAAAAGGGACGCACATTTTCACCGCATTTGTGCTAAAATAGAAGAGGCTGAAGATTTGCAGCATGACCTGATGCAAATCAAGGCTGCATGCGAAAGGATTTCCAATGTATCCAGCGTTTGATATCTTATCCGGTCTTTTTTATGACACGGATAATGAGGGTGGAGGCGCTGACGAAGGCGCTATGGACACTCCCCCGGCCGAAGAACAAGGCGCTGAACAAGGCGCTGAAAGAAGCAAAGAGCCGGAATTTTTGAAGAACTATCCGCAACCGGATGAACTCGACAACTTTGAAAAAGTTAAAGAGTCCTATGCCAAACTGCGGGAAGAAGCCAAAGAAATTGCCAAATTCAAAAAGATGTTTGGCGATTCACAGAATGAGCTCGGCAAATTTCGCAAGACCGCCGAAAAGCACCAAACACTCTTAAGCGGCCTTAAAGATTCTCCGGAAAAGACGATTGCGGCTCTGGCAAAGGAATATGGCGTCGGCATAAAGCTCGCCGCCGAAAAAGCCGAAGCCGAAGAAACCGCCAAAGACCTGGAGGGTCTCATTGATGAAATCAACAGGGGCGCCGGCGATCCGAAAAAGCTGGCCGGCCAACTGAAGGCATCCATTGCCGCACTGGTCAAGGCCGAAACGGTGGAAAGCAGCAAAACGGCACTAACCCTTGTTGACAAAATGGCCGAGCAGCAACTCGCTTCAACCTACAAAGATTGGGATAATCTCGCTGATGACAGAGAGGCAATCAAACTCAAAGTCATTACCGGGAAAATCAGCAACCATGAACTTTATCATCTCGCCGCCAAGGTGCAGCACTTTCCTAAAGCCTTGCAGGAGGCCGAAAAAATCGGCTACGAAAAGGCCGTCAAGGAACTCAGCGAGAAGATAAGAAAGCAGATGGGACCGGGGGCGGCCAGATATATGCCCGAAAAAGGAGACAAAAAGGAGCCGAACATTGACAATGTTCTTGATTACATTGCCAAATCAAGCTGATTTTTTTGCTCCCGGATGCGCATATATCAGCAGAAGGAATATTTTTTATGAGCGCGAAGTGTTTTCGCGCAATGGAGAATGAGTAAATGCCATTTCCAAAAGACATAGCCCACTTATTGGGAGTTCTGGATACGGCCGACCGGCAAACGGTCACGGTAGATCCCCTTCAACCGTTTACAATCGGTCAGGAGATTTATCGGATAAACCACCAGAAATACCAGCTTGGGGCATGGCTGAAGAAATATTCGAGATACCGGCCGACGGAATCCAGCCGGTTTGGACATGGTGAAAAATGTGAGCCAAAGAGCTTTCTGCAATATGCCGGTGCCGATGAGTCTTCTCAGGCAACGACGGGTCTGAGCATTCCCGGAATTCATAATCGGTGCGCTCGCGGCTATCGGCTGCTCAATTGCAGAACGGAAGAAGTTATCCGGCTGAATGCCGACTGCACTACCGATACAACCGGCGCCGTCAAAAGAAACTTCGGATCAAGCGGCACGCCGTTAATGAAAAACGGTGATATGCTGATGATTATGGCTCCAGCCAAATTCGAGGGTGATGAAATGACCAAAGGCGTTCATACCCAGGAAGTCTGGCTGCAATTCACCACGTCAATCTACGATTGGCCTGTCGAAATGACGGGCACAAAAGCGACCGAACGTCATATTGACGGTGACCCCTGGGCAAAAGCCCTCGGCGAATCATGGGATATGGCGGCGGCACAGCAGGAAGTTGAAGTCATCTGGGGAAAATATGTCAAGGATGATGCCACATACACCTATCCCATGCACGCGAGTCAGGGCTTGCTCGGATTTATCTCGACACATGTCTACGATATTGACGGCTGGTTGACACGCTGGGATTTGTGGGACATCATTGCAGAAATGCGGCTGCCTCCCGGCAGTGCCCTGGCATGCTCCGACCAGATGATAAACCTGGTTAATACGTGGGCCTTTGACAAGGTTACATATAATCAGGATTTGGTTGCCGACGGAATCGCCGTTCAGCAAATAAAAACCCCGAAGGGCGTTTATGATTTGCTTAATGTCGATGTTCTTAGTTCCAATGAGTATCTGGCAGGCATGATCCTCTTCCTGCCGAAGTCAACCGGGCCGAATCATCGTACTATCGATTATCGGCCTTTAATGTATAACGGAAACCGTGAAATCGCTTACCAGCCGGTCGAATCCGGAAGATATGACCAGAAATGGGGACATATTTTCGGTGAAGCCGGATATGAGTTCTGGGATGAAGCCCAGTTTGGCGTTCTCCGCGGCGTGAGATTCTAAAAAGGGGTGAGAATCAAATGAAAGTGGAAGATTTCAGAGATAGAATCGACCAGCATTTCGATTTCGGGAACGACCAGTCTCAACTTTTTGGAATCGAATACGTGGGAGATGAGGTGTCGGGCATTATTGATATTGCCGCAACCGGTGATATCACTTTCAAGCACGGCGACCTTGGCAGCCAGGCGGCTGATACCGACCTGAAGCTGGATGCTGATGGACTCGGTATAATTGATATCAGTGAAGATGTTACTGATTATCACAGTCTGATTGCCAAAATCAACACGTCCGACAACTGGCGGGCATGGCCTGTCGGCTGCCTGCCGGACGCTAATCCGCATACGACTACTGTCGGTCATTTCACGGAAGTCACTGGCGGCAACTGTTCGGCTGACGGCGGTTACATTGTCAAAACGGATGATTCGGATTCGCTTTACATTGTTGCCGGCATGACCTTGCAGGGGCCACAGAATAAACTTCATGCAACCGACCATCAGGTGATTCACGTCCTTCAGCGCGTAATTGCCAAAAGCACTTATGCAAGCGGGGCTTCAAGCCTGACTGTCTATGCCTGTGATGACAGAAGCGGACTCAGCACTGCGATTTTGACACTCACGGCCGGAGCCACTACCGTTGAGGTAGCTTATCCGGCTGAGACATATCCACTGAGCTCGGACGGCCTTAAGGTTCTCAAGGGGCATCGGCTCGTTGTCGCATTGATAAATTCGGTGGCAATGGGCACAGTGCGCCTTGCAATCGAGGGCTATTCACTCGTGGCCGGTCCGCATGTTCGCCCGGCGAAGATGTATGACCATTTGAATATCTAAAATAACGACCGGGGGGTTTCTTTCAGCCCCCCGGAGTTAAAAGGAGAAATCAGTTATGACCGAGGAATTCTGGCAGACACAGATTCGGGGATACAAGAAATATACCGACCCCGACATGAAAGTCGCGGCAACATTTTATTCCGAAGCCAAAAACCGCAAGATATTTCTGGAGCCTCCGGAAGAGGAAAGAAGCCCGATGGGACAAATAAGCAAAAAGCCGCATACCGGCTGCCGCGTCAATTTCACCAACGGGATCTTGTATATCCGAAACAAAAAGGTGCTGGAAATGCTGATGAGTCACCGGGGCTTCGGCAATGCCAATGGATTTCATGTCCACCCGGAAGACCCGACCGGATTCTGGCGCGCTCAGGGCATAATTCAGACGTCAGAGGTTCATGTTATCACGGATATAAACAGGAACGTGAAATTCGGCGACCTTGATTTGAGTGCCGCGGCACTGAGTAAAGTCAATCCTGATGAATTAAATAAAGTTTATGACTTGAAAACAGGGTAAATATCATGGCCAGTAAAGCCAAAATCGTCCAGGAACTCATGATTGAATTCGGCAAGACTAATCCGATAGTCCGCGAAGAAATCAGCCGCAAAGTGGATGAAGTCGTCATTGACCTTTTATCACAGAACCAAAGCCGCTTTAAGGGACTGGAGGCCACACAGCAGATAAGTCTGACGACCGCTCGCAAGGAATATGCGCTGAAAAACGACTTTGCATCGGCACAGGATACCTTTTATGAAGTTGACAGCGAAGGCAATTATGTTGCGGAATGCAATGTTATCAGCAAAAAGGAAATATTCCGACGGCGCACCGAAGGCGGCTATGCCGGATACCGGCTATCTTATATCGAGCGTATCAACAATGTCTGGACACTGGTTCTGGCCGAATATCCCGACCAAAATCTTGTTGTTGATTTCGACTATTTCCGCAAACCGAATGAAGGTGACATTGATATCATCCGCAATGATTCGCTGATCAAGGATGGCGTCAGGGGTCTCCTGCCTCAATACTGTCCGCGAGCGGACTATCATCAGGCGATTTACGAACAACGCAAAACCGGATTCAAAGAGGAGCCGGAACGATATACAACGCACATGCAGACCCGGCCAAGCCGCCGCATTGAGCGATATAACCGGCGCATGCGCGACATCGGCCAGGGGGGATGATATGCGAAATACAGCATTTATAATCGTTTTTCTCATGGCCTTAGCGTTTATAGGAGCCGATATTTCTCATTCTTCCACCCTGGGCGAATTGCTGGATAAATTTGATGCCCGAACGGCCGAAATCGACAGCGGCACCGCTTTTTATACCGATTCAATGGCAAAAGTCTGGATAAACATGGCCGTCAGCAATATAGTCACCCTCGGCGGCTATCTCGACCGCTATGTCGACTTTAAGTTTTACAACGACAGTTCCTTCTATCCCTTACCGGAGAATTTCAAGGCCGTTAAATCAGTCATGCTAAAAGTCACCAGGGATACTACCGGCGGACGTGAATTCAGCCACTGGATTCAGATTCCACCGCAGGCTCCCGAAGGCAGCCAGATGATGACCTACACAATATCCCGGTCCAGTCCCGATAGCGCCGAAGTTAATCTCATCAGGGGCGAATTGGTGCAGGACCATCTGGATATACTTTTCAGCCATGATTCAGCCTACTATGGCCTTCCGGAAAACTGCTGGCGGGTTATAGGCATCATGGTTCGTTCCAATGAAGAATGGATCGGCGCGGCTCTCAATGAGCTTTTCATTACTGATACCTTTACTTACAGTTATTTCCATTATCGTTCACATCAGGGAAGCCAGTTGTATTTTAAGAGTTCGCTTCTTTATGATGATGATACCATCAGGGTTTTCTATACCCGCATGGCCGAAGACGGCGATACTCTCAGGGTCAGCTATTCGGCCAGGGCAGAGACAATGGCTGGATTAAATGATAGTTGTGATGCCCCCGAAGACCTTGATGGACTGATTATCGAGGAAGCCCTTTCATTTTACGAACAGGCCAAGCGCCGCCACGACTTGAAGTCGGCACTATGGCAGCAAATAAGAATTGATATGGGTGTATTGAAACGTGAATAAAATATTTTTGATTATTTTGATTTGTTTTATGCCGCTGTTGCTTTTGGCGGAAGAAGAGGCGGTTTTTGATTTTTCAGGCGGCCTTGTCAATTCCGTTATCAATGCCAAATTGCAGAATAATCAGGCAATTGTATTTGAAAATTTCGATGTCGGCGAATACGGCGCGCTTGTGCCGAGAAAGGGAATGTCCGGCATTCTACCCAATGAGCCGCCCGTTGTTAATGTTTATAATTACAGTTCCATCGGACATAGAAAAGAAATTTTTCTTTATCGGCTTGATATTTCGCTGAGAGCCGAAGATCCCGATCCCTATTATCAGAATGATACCGTTGCATACAATGTCGGGCTTTTGTTTCGTTGCAATGAATCCTTTACCGCCTGCTCCCAGGTTGTTTATCAGCCGCTGTATTATCCTTTCAGAAACAAGAATATTCCATTTCTTTCACGCTCACTTCTTGTCAATGACAAGCTCCTTATATCTTCTTCGTTTAATCCCATGCTCATTTATGACGGCGAAGCCATTTCCCATAACTATCTGCCTTCAGCGCATGAAATCAGGACGGTTCCATTAAACGGCGCTGGTAATCTCACCGGAACGTTCAGATACAAATACTGCTATTATGACCATCCCATCCCGCCGGATACTCTGCCGGCCGATACCTCAAACCTCTCGGCGGCAAGTTTTCCCATCGAAGTTATAAACGGCAAGGTGGCTCTGCTTGATATAGAGGACTCATGGAACGAAGATATTGATTCAATTTTTATATACAGAGAAAAGGATTTTTCTCAAAACTGGGTCAAAGTGGGCAGTATCAAGACGGTTTCACCCTGGTTAATGGGCGAAAAGCCCTATGAATTTGTTGATAATCTTTCCGAACGCGCCGTTACCGACACAATTTCACCATACCTCTGGGGCAAAAATCCCGCGCCATATCCGGGCTGTTATTCAATTTCCGGGGAAGTATACCCCCCGTCTCCACCGGGCGGTTTGGAAATCGAGATTGATTACGCACCCTCAGCAGGCGGTATCTTCTCAGGCTTTGAACCATATTATTTCAGCGAAAGCTGCGCATGCGCCGGTTATTCGGTCGTATACGTTGACAAATATGGTGTTCAAAGCTCGCCGGCTGCATTAACCTATCGGCCAGTCTATCTTTATCCGGGAGGTAGTCTTGATACAAACCTTTATGCCGTTTTGCATAATATTCCAATTCCGCGTGATACGGCGAGAATTAAATCCAAAATCATTTATCGCTGGTTGTGGCCATATGATGTGGCTACGCCGCCTGCGTATGCAAATTATTATTATGCTGGAACCATTGACGCCATGGATTCGACTTTCACTGACGCTGGCCCGCCCGGTGGAATTCTTTTATGCGACAGTACCGAAGATAACTTTCCGCAACTGCCTGAAAGTGTCTGCGTCTCACAACAATCGGTCGATTCGAGCTTGAAATTCAATCCTTCCGATTTAATCTATTTCAAAAACAGATTATTTGCCATCGGCGACCCCTATCATAAGAATCGCCTTTATTTCAGTGATTTCAATGATCCCCTTAACTGGCCGTATGATAAATTTATTGAAATCCCCTCCGAAAAAGGCGACTGGTTCGTCAGAATGGCCAGTATCGGTGATGTTCTGTTTCTTTTCAGGCAGGGCTCCATTGTTGCCTTTAGTGGAATCACCTTCTATCAGTATAATATTTGGACAATCAGCAATGAGCTTGGGATTTCATCGCCCAACAGTCTTATCTACGCTCATAATACATTATATTTTTTGCATAACAAGAGTTTGTATGGTATGGATGGTGGCGGGAATATTCAACCTATACCCTTGAGTGAGCCAATAAGGAAAAGCCTCGATTCTATTTCATATAAAAATCTGGTATGGGGCGACTGTTTCAATAATCAAATATGGTTATCCGTGCCAATTAATTCTGCCAAAAATAATCGCACTTATATTTATGAGCTGGATAAAGGTTACTGGAAATGTTATAATTTCGGAATCAAAGATGCCATTGCTACGGATTACCATCATATCTATTATGACTACAATAGTGCTATGGTGATTTTAGTCCGTGATAATGATTCACTTTACCGCTGGAATTATCCGCCGAATGATACCATCGACCATACGACATATTTTCATGCCATTTACCAATCAAAGTATTTCTTTGAAGGACCGGAAAGGGAAAGGATTGATTACGTTGACATC
>JAQURJ010000046.1 GCA_028715705.1 Phycisphaerae bacterium
GGGATTATTGGAATAAAGAATTTCACAGTTTTTGTTGACTCTCAGGACAGCGTTTGGATTTTCATCCGGGAATCTGGCCAGGCTCTTTATCTTTTCTTCAGCAATCTGGTAACGAGTAATGTCACGTGAAATACCGAATGTTCCGGCGATATTGCCTTCTTCGTCAAAGAGTGGCATCTTAGTTGTGGAAACCCACAGAATTTTACCGTCTTTTGTGATTTGCTTTTCCTGAATGCCGACCAATGGTTCGCCTGTTTCCATAATACGCAGTTCGTTTTGACGGCTTTTTTCGGCATATTCTTTGTCGAAGAAATCCTTGTCTGATTTGCCGATTATCTCGGTGTCGCAGCTCTTATTGAAGTTGTTCACAAGAAAACTATTGACCCTTGTAAAACGGCTCTGCTTATCTTTAAAGTAAATATAATCCGGAGTGTTATCCATCATCATGCGGAACTGATTGCGTTCCTTTTCGAGT
This sequence comes from Phycisphaerae bacterium, assembly GCA_028715705.1. GTDB lineage: Bacteria > Planctomycetota > Phycisphaerae > Sedimentisphaerales > Anaerobacaceae > JAQURJ01. The sequence goes on from JAQURJ010000046.1 coordinate 476, forward strand.
ATCTTTTCCACAAGTTTCTGGACGGTGATATCTTCAGCTTTCTTTAGATAATGGGTAATTTTGCCGTTATCGTTTTTAACAGGGCTGATAAGGGCTTTTTCCCAGTACATTGTACCGTCTTTTCTCTTATTATAGAACTGTCCTTTCCAGACCTTTCCGGAACTTATGGTAGCCCACAGGTCGCGATATTCATTTTGATCCATCTTATCGGATTTAAGTATTCGCGGATTCTTTCCCTTTACCTCTTCAAGTGTATAACCGGTGATCTCCATGAATGCCGGGTTGGCGTACTCGATATTTCCTTTTGCGTCGGTGATAACCGTTATTGTCGGACTTTGCTCGATACCGACCGACAGGGTTTTAAACTGAAAATCCTTTTCCTTCTGTTCAGTAATGTCGGTCATGCCCGATGCGAAATATAAAGGATCGCCGTTACTGTCGGGTATAAGGGCGAAATTATGGATTACATCCCTTATTTCACCGTTTGGCCGTCTTACTTTCAGTTCACCTTTCCATACGCCGTCGCGGAGCAGTTTACCCAGATATTTATTTTCTATATCATTTTTTTGCGTATAAAAATCAAAAAAGCCTTTGCCGACTATATCTTTTAATCTTTCAACGCCGTATAGTTTCAGCAATGCGGGATTAGCGTATTTAATAATGAAATTGATATCGACCCAGCCGAATCCCTGCCCGCTTGTTTCCGCGAATTTCTGCAGCACGCGCAGCTTGTCAAGATTTCCCATCCTCAGCCGGAAAAAAAGCAGGAAAGCTAACCCAAATATCCACAGCATCACGATACTTGCAAGATGGTGTGAAAGAATGTGCGGATTTGAAAATAATTGACGAAATCCGACATTTGGCTCATTGAATATGTAAGTATCAATAAGCATACAGCCAAACCACAGGGCAATGCTCAGAAGTATCAGGTAGAAGATTGTTTTTAAGACAATTTTCAGCATAAATCTTTTCCTCTAAATTAATAACTTAGATTATAGGTTCTTTCGGCTTTTTGAAAATCAGCTTACCCAAGAAAAACCTGGTTTTTTGTATTAAAGAGGCTTGTCTAAAACAAGGCGTGATTATTATGCAAAATCAATGATATTATAGGAACTTGCGGCGGATTATTGCTTGGCAGATACGTGGTTTTTACGGAAAATTGCAAATCCGAGGATAAAAATAAGTGCAAGGGCCGATAAGTATTTAATAACAGCTGGCATCATTATGTGGCCGGTGTGTGCCATTTCACCCACCGGCGTCTGGCTGATGATGAAATCGAGCAAAAATCCCCCACCGATCGCGCATGCCGCCACGCTGAAAATATACACAATCGCCGTCCTATGCCCCAATATCCGCCATATCGTTACGAACGATGCTGCGTTCGTAGCAGGTCCCGTCATCAAAAACACCAGCGCCGCCCCCGGTGAAAGTCCTTTCAATATCAAAGCCGCTGCCACCGGAACAGAAGCCGAAGCGCACACATAAACCGGAATCCCCAAAGCCACCATCACAAACATAGCTGCTATCCGGTTGGAAAGATATTCGGCGAAAAAACCGTCCGGTACGAGAGCGCTTATCAGTGCCGCTATTATCAGTCCGACCAATAGCTCCTTGCCGATATCGGCGGGCAATGTCACGAACCCGTATTTTAATCCAGCGGAAAACTTATTCCGTTTTGACCCACAGCAAACTTCGGTGCATTTGGCAACCTTGGCCTGCTCTTCGTGATTTTTATAGCCGAAAACATTTACCAGCGTTCCCCCAATGATTCCCGTCGCCAGTGCCGCCAAAGGGCGAAACACCGCGAAAACAGGCCCGAGCAAGCTGTATGTCACAAAAATACTGTCCACCCCCGTTTGGGGCGTAGAAAGCAGAAACGAGATAGTCGCCCCCTTGCTCGCCCCGTGCTTGTGCAGTGACATCGACACCGGTATCACCCCGCACGAACACAGCGGCAGCGGTATTCCGAAAACGGAAGCTTTGAACAAAGGCCAGAACCCCTTTCCCCCAAGATGCCGTTCGACGATATTCTGAGAGATAAAAACCGACAATAGCCCAGCCACAAAGAAACCGAACAGAAGATAAGGTGACATCTCCGCCAGTATTTCCCAGAAACTTACTCCGACTTGCTTTAGATATATGACAAAAGTTTCCATCAAATTTTTATATTTTTAACCAGCCCCTTCGCTGAATCGAACCTATATTCCTTTTCAGCCTTCACGACTGTTACTGTATTCTCTACTGCTATTTCGACATTCTGTTCGGGATTCCTGTTGCGAATAATATTGGCAAGTACAAAAGCTTTTTCCAGGCCGTCACCCGTCCCATAATTTACCACCTCATCGGGCTGGCCAAGCCGTTTGCCGTCGTATATCGAAAAATCCCGCATTTCCGATAGCCACAGATAAGCCTGATCAATGCTCATATTCTTAGCCGCCTCCAGCGAAACAGGATTTCGCTCCGTAGCCGCCTTCACAACCGGCTCCCACTCGCAGCTTTCCATATCCCGATACGCGTAAAAAGCAAGATCAGCCGTCTCATTTTTATTCCGAATCCTGCTTAGATATTCGATTATCTGCTCGCGGCTGTCGGTTACGCCGATTTTTATCGGTTCGGTTTTTATATACCCTTTTTCTGCACCCGGCAATTTCGGCTCAAAATACAGAAAACCTGCCAGCTCTTCTACAAATTTTTCGGCATCTGGTATGTAGCTTTCTATAAACTGCCTCAATCTGTCACGGTGTTCTTTCTTTCGCAGATCAGGCTTATATTCGCTGATAAGCTCGCTGAGTCTGTCGCAGCGAATCCTTCCCGGCAGTTCATACCGTACAAAATCCTCTTCAGAAACCTCATTGAGCAGCTTCTCATAAGTGGTGTCGGCGATCTGATAATTGCTCGTATGCTCGTAGTGAAATAAAACTTCCGCCCTTACGAATTGAGCCGTCCCACGGCAGTCCCGACACATCTGGAAATACTTTTGATAATGGCGATTGGCCCGCAGAAAACTGGCCAGCATCGCCACATTAAGATCACTGGAAAGGTACGCTCCTATTTTTCTGTCGAACCTTTCGTACTCTTTTTTATCAATCGTAGCCTCGTCGTAAAAACAGTGAATATAGCCTGTATTATGCGCCACAATAGTTACCTGCTCATTACGCAGGGCTCGCTGCGCCTTTTCCGTCAGAGCCGTCCCGTTGAACCACATCGTTTTCGTCACCAGCCGTCGGTTGTTGGTAAGCACCCCGTCCTTGAGGTCGATAAAATTTTGCGAATGAAGCGGCGTAAGAACCATAAAAATATCTTCCAGCGGCACGCCACATACAACGAACGCCGCCGCAGCATACAATGCCGCAAGCGACACGCACTCGCCCGCTCCGGTGGTGAACCCCTTTTTGTACTTAAACGCGTCCATCGCCTCGACCGTTTCGGTCTTCCAGTAGGGGATAATGTCGCTGTCATATTTATCCAGCCCGAAGTGTTTGCGTATCCCAACATCGAAATAATACTTATCACCGTGGTAGCCGAACAGGGCGTTGCTTGACGCGATATCCTCGGACGAGATCGCATCCTTAAACCTGTCAAGTTCTCTCTGCCGCTTTGTCAGCCCCCACGTCTCAAGGTCGAGATTGAACTCATAATTGTCCATTATATACTGCTTCAGCCGCATCAGTTTGCGGTAGCTGTTCTTGCCACCCAGCTTTTTGAAGGATTCATCCTCCCGCCACTGCCACAGGATCGGACTCATTATGTTAGCCAGTATCAGGCTGTACATGAGTTCCGGGAAGACAAATATCTCCATATCTGATAGAGTTATCGCACTGCTGTATTTCTCAAGCTTCAAAGTATCCATCAACAAATCCACCCCATTTTCAGCGAAATCTGCGTTTAAGTCTGCTGTTTTCTAATTTCTTATATCTTATTTTTAATAGCTTATCTTTCTTTTGTCAATAAATACGTTTTTTCCTGCTCAAATTAAGCATTTTGCTCATTCACACCCAATTTGCAAAATCGTACAATAGCTATAGTTATGGATGATAATAATAGTAACGGAAGAGAATAAAAAAGTGTTTTAGAATGAAAGATTGGGGATTAAGATCATGAAAGCTTTTGACGTTGTAGTTTGGGTTTTGATTATTATTGGTGCGTTGAACTGGGGGCTGGTTGGTTTATTCGACTTTAACCTTGTTTCGTTTATCTTTGGTCAAATGACTGTCCTGGCCCGTATCATCTATACAATCGTTGGACTTGCGGCATTGTACGACGTGTTAGCCGTAAAGGCGATATTTAAAAGATGGCACGTGAGCTTTCACGAACCGTCACCTGCCTAAGCGGTGAAGGATAACAAAAAGCTGGCCTTCCGATAGTATTTATGCCGAAAAACCGGCTCCGGGAGGGCCGGTTTTTCTATTTCCCTGTCTCATAATGGAAACTATCAACATATTTTTTTACCGTCCGGCGATCAATTCCTGTCTTATGCGCGACATGTTCGTAATTTTTACATTGCCCATAAAGATACACACAGTAGTATCCGACCAATTCTGCGATTGTAAATGTCCCTGCTTCAAAGCCCGCCATGAGCCGTTCCTTTAGATCGATTGGCGCCGCTGTATCGCCCTGATAACTGCGTTTTATTATTACTCGACGCACACACTGTGCAAGCTCCCGCACATTTCCCGGCCACGAGTAATTTTTCGGCAGACTCTCGGCTATTACCGAAAGAACTATCTCGTTCAGCTCCGTTGACCTGCTCCCTGTTATTCGCTCAACGGTTATTGACACCAGCTCGGCTAACTCGTTGGGATTCTCCATTATTCTTTGCTGCAAGGTCGGCACTTCCACACAATCGCTGCACAGCCGATAATAGAAATCGTCACGAAATCGCCCGTCTCCGCGAAGCAGCCTTAGGCTCTTATTTGTTGCCGCTATAACCCTTCCGTTAAAGCGAATTTGTTTGCCGCTTCCAACAGGATTAAAAACCCTTTCCTGCAAAATTCGCAACAGCTTTATCTGCACCAGCGGGTCTATATCACCTATTTCATCGAGAAATATCGCACCATGCGGCTTACATAGGCCGAACACCCCCGTGCGCGATTCGACCGCACCCGTAAACGCCCCTTTGGCATGACCGAAAAGTTCCGATTCTATAAGGCTCTGCGGGAACTGCGAAAGATTGATCGGGATAAACATCGAGGCAAAGCTCTCAGCGAATGCCTGTTTTTTCTCGTTGAAGCGAATGAAGCCGCTTTGCCCGATAGCTGCCGCAGCCGCACCTTTGCCCGACCCCGTCGGCCCAAGCAGCAGCGTTGAAAAATCCTCCATCCGGTCCCACAGATATTTTTCATACAGCCGGATATCGTGTGTGAATATATTGTTCCAAAGGTTCTCTCGCAGCCGCTGCATCGATTCGCTCTGGCCGATGAGTCCCTGGTCGATAAAATGAAACGCCCGTCGTATCTGGTAGAACAGGGCGAAGAACCTCTTACGCTGCGATTGATCAAATCCTCTTTGCGCCATCAGCGTAAAAGCATCCGTAGCAAACTGAATTTGAACCGGCTTGTCACCTGCGATGAACTGTTCAGCTATTACCCTATCGAACCTTTCGTTGAATTGATGGAAGATATCGAACAAAAAGACAAAGACGAGCAGATCGGCATCCGGCTTATCGAAATCGCTTAGTTTTACCGTGCCTTGTTTGTCGAGCGAGCCTATTCGGTGACGCACTTTTTGCAGCGTCTGCGGGATTATCGTTTTCCACTGTATATTTTTTGCACCGCCGGAAATCTTTTTATCCAACTGGGCCCGTTTGGGACTGAAAGGATTGGTAAAAGCCGCTTCTGACACCATCGAAAAGAACAACTTGTCTTCTTTTTTTAGTTTCTTTACCATACAAAAATTGTACACAAGCTATACATAAAATGCACATATTTTTTTGGAACAAAAATTATAAATAAAGTTGTTTTGCATAAGCTCTTTAGATAAATATACTTACATCAAAAGCTGTATTTCTGGCACAGTTATTGCAAATAGCTAAATGAAAATGTATTTCAGGAGTTAACAGTGGAAATCAAGAAATTAGCAATAAACATTTTTTGCTGGTTTGTGAAAATTGCAGGAATCACTATTTTCCTTTTAATAACGGCGATAGCTGTCGGTGAAGGACAGCCCAATCCTTTTAAACTGCCCGTGAGAGAGTTGCTTATGTTTGTTTTTGTACTGACTATATGGGTCGGTTTGGCGTTGGCATTATGGCAACAATGGTTAGGCGGGTTAGTAATCCTTGTCGGTATCGTTAGTGTGACTGCAGTTCACGGCATTCAGCACAACTGGCTTTTTCATGCGTTTTGGATATTAGGTCTTTTAAATATATTCTGCTGGCGATTAAAGAAGAGCGGCAAGGGATTAAAAAATGAACCAAAAATTGCATAAACGTTTTTTCATAGCCATTTGTTGGGCAGCCAGAATCATAGCAACATTGTTAGCCGGTTTGATATCCTGGCTTATAGTTATGCACTTGTTCAGCAAAGAGGGCTTACCTAATCCATTGGCTCAGCCGACCGATGTGCAGTTTGAATTTATCGCTCTGACGACAATGTTAACGGGCTTGCTTGCCGGATGGAAGTGGCCGGGGGTAGGGGGGCTGTTCATTATCGGCGGGATGCTGGTCTTTCATATTGTGGAAAAACGAATCTGGCTGGGTGGGGGACTGTGGTGTGTGTTCGATATTGTAGGGCTATTGTATCTTATATGCTGGTTCATTAAGCGAAAAAAGGGAAAAGCTGATTGCCCTGGTTAGTCTTTTTGCTATCATGTAGCGATGATTGTTAAGGATTATTTGATGAAAGACAGCAGTGACAGACTCGGGGCATCGTTCGGCTGGTTGAATATCACCCAGTTCCTTGGTGCGTTTAACGATAACGTATTCAAGCTGCTTGTAATTTTTTTCATGATAAGATTACAGGGCCCGGACAAGGCGAGCACTATAACCGCTCTTGCCGGTGCGGTTTTTGTAATGCCGTTTTTGTTGTTCTCGGCTCTTGCGGGCAAGATCGCCGACTCAACCAGCAAACGCGATGTCATTGTTGCGGTAAAATTTGCCGAGTTAATTTTGATGATATTGGCAGTTATGGCTTTTGCAGCCGACAGCGGATTTGGGGTATATCTTGTACTTTTTCTTATGGCGGCGCAAAGCGCGTTTTTCGCCCCTTCAAAATACGGCATCATTCCGGAACTTGTCAAGGACACTCAATTATCGCGGGCGAACGGAGTTATCGAGGCCTTTGTTTACCTTGCGATAATTCTCGGCACAGCGGCAGGTTTTGTTTTCTCACAAATGACAGGTTCAAATTTTGTACTGATGGGTGGCATTTGCGTAGGCGTAGCCTTTGCCGGCCTTATGACAAGTTTTTTTATAACCCACACTGCCTCCGCAGGCGCGCCGCGTGACACATCCCTTGTCTTCGTGCGAGACATCTGGCATACGCTCTGGCTGATACGGAGAAATCGCTTTTTGCTTCTTGCTGTTATCGCGTCGGCGTATTTTCTTTTCATCGGTGCCCTTATCTATAACAATCTTATCCCCTATAGTATCGATCAGCTCGGCCTGGAAGAAAAGTACAGCAGCCTGCCGTTCGTTGTCGTAGCCGTCGGTATAGGCCTTGGCGCGTTCTGGGCTGGCAAATTGTCGGGGCGAAACGTCGAATTCGGAGTCGTTCCGTTTGGTGCGCTGGGCATGACAGTTTTTTCGATAGGCCTCGGATTTTTAGGTACGAAAGTGGTTACAGCCTGTGTACTAATGTTTCTTGTCGGCCTAAGCGGCGGGTTGTTCATAGTTCCGGTTTATGCCTTTATTCAGCTTCGCAGCCCGAACAAACGCCGCGGGCAGATTCTTGCCGCGTCAGGATTTCTGGGCTGGTGCGGAGTTCTTCTCGCATCGGGATTGACATACCTATTCAGCGGCCTGCTTGGTATGCAGCCGTCACACATGTTTGTAGTACTCGGCTTACTGACGCTGATCTTGTCAATAGCGGCTATGGTTCTTCTGCCGGATTTCTTCGTGCGTTTTCTGATTATCCTGCTGACAAAATTTTGCTATCGCATCAGGGTAGTGGGGGGTGAAAATATTCCGGCCAAAGGCGGTGTACTGATAGTATCCAATCATGTTTCGTGGGCAGACGCCGCACTTATCGGGGCAACACAACAGCGGATGGTGCGGTTCATAATGGACAAAAGTTTTTACAACAAAAAACTGCTAAGGCCGATATGCAAGCTGATGCTGGCGATACCTATAAGTTCCGATGACCCGCCCAAACAGATACTTCGAGCGTTAAAGCAGGCGCGGAAAATGATGGATGACGGTGACATTGTCTGTATTTTCGCCGAGGGGGCAATGACTCGCAATGGAATGCTGCGTTCGTTCAAAAGCGGCTTTGAGCGGATAATGAAAGATAGTAATTACAGCGTTGTTCCCGCTTATATCGGCGGGGCATGGGGCAGCATCTTCAGCTATTATCTTGGAAAACCTCTTTCGACTTTTCCAGGAAAACTGAACTATCCCATCTCGATTCATTTCGGCCAGCCGATGCAAGCCGATTCAACGGCTTTACAAATTCGCCAGAAGGTTTTGGAGCTATCCTGCGATTACTATAGCGACCTAAAATCGAAACGCCGTTCACTTGGCGAAAGCTTTATCACAGCCGCTCGGCGCAACTGGCATAAGCACGCCATCAGCGATTCGACAGGCAAGCGGTTAAAATACGGACAGCTTCTTACCGCAGCAAACTTCCTGAGTGAAAAAATAAATCAGATTTCAGCCGGTCAGGAAAAGGTTGGTGTGCTTTTGCCGCCTTCCGCCGCCGGAGCTTTAGCTAATATCGCCATCGCCTTAGCGGGCAGGGTTGCAGTAAACTTAAACTATGTCGCGTCACCGCAGGCAAGGGCATTAGCCATCCAGCAAAGCCGCATAAAAACGATAATTACATCCCGCAAATTCACCGAAAAATTATCACTTGAATCTCTCGACGGCCTTGTCTTTGTCGAAGACATTTTTGACGGTTTCACGATAGGACAAAAAATAAAATCGTATTTGAGGGCGCGTTTCGCCCCGCGATGGTTTTTTAAGACGGCGAAATCCGCTGATGCTCTTGCCGCTGTTATTTATTCATCCGGCAGCAGCGGAAGATCAAAAGGCGTAATGCTCAGCCATTACAATATCATCTCCAATATCGAAGCGGCAAAGATGGTCTTCCAGATACAAGACAATGACAATATCTGCGCACCGCTGCCGTTTTTTCATTCATTCGGATTCACCTGTACACTTTGGCTGCCGCTTTTGAGCGGCGTATCGGCCAGCTTCTGCGCAAATCCTCTCGATGGGGCGACGGTTGGAAAGATGGCCAGAGAAAATCGCTCGACGCTGCTTTTCGGTGCGCCGACATTTCTTTTGAACTACTGCAAACGAGCGGAAAAAGAGGATTTTGCGTCTCTGCGATTTGTTGTCGTAGGTGCCGAAAAGCTCAAAAAACGCATCGCAAATAGTTTCGAGGAAAAATTTGGATTGCGCCCGCTGGAAGGATACGGAGCGACAGAGCTTTCGCCGGTGGCGTCACTTAATCTGCCTGACAGGATAAGCGGAGGGGTTCATCAGGTGGGAAACAAAGCCGGCACAGTTGGGCACCCGCTTCCGGGTGTTGCCGTCAAGGTCGTCGGCGTCGAAGACAAGGTGACACTACCAGCCGATGGCGAGGGACTTTTACTGGTAAAAGGCCCTAATGTTATGCTTGGCTATCTGGATATGCCGGATGAAACTGCCAAGGTATTGCAGGACGGCTGGTACGATACAGGCGACGTAGCCCGGATAGACGAGGATGGTTTCATAACTCTGACCGACCGGCTTAGCCGCTTCAGCAAGATTGGCGGCGAGATGGTTCCTCATGTCGGCGTTGAGGAGATTTTGCTGAATGCACTGGATACCGAAGAGCAGGTCATAGCCGTTACCAGCGTACCAGATGAAAAAAAAGGCGAAGAGCTTGTTGTTTTGTATCTTGAAAAAGCCGGCGACGCCGACAAACTTTTCGATATTATCTCACAAAGTGACATCCAGAATATGTGGAAACCCAAACGCAGTAATTACGTCAAGGTGGATTTTATACCCATCCTCGGCTCCGGCAAGCTCGACATTTTGCATTTAAAGAAACTCGCCCAATCCATCAAACAATCCACAGAATAATACAGAACAAATTAAATCTTGTACACCACTGTCATTCCCGCGAAAGCGGGAATCCAGTTTTTATGGCGTTGACACGCCGAACTATTAATTTGCCGCCCATTACCTGGGCTGAAAATCTGCTTCGAGCATTATTTATCGAAAACCGGTTGGCCGCAGTTGCCGCAATTACCGCTGGCAATGGTAATATTGCCAAGTTGCCCCAAAAGTAATTTTTTACAGCTACTACAGGTTAGGTTACGTTTTTTTGCTTTATAATGAAGATACCATGCCATAATAGCAAAGAATGCTAAAGAGCCAAAAAGTAGTGTTGCCGGAACTAACCTTACCCAATTAGCAACCTCATGTTTTTTAATGAAATTTAGGATGCTTGCGGCAATGAAAGTTATGCCTGCGAAAGATGTAAGAAAAGCTATTCCAACGATGTTAAATTGCTTATTTGTTTTGCGATAAATTGCAATAAATTCTTCCTTTGTCATAAATACCTCCACTTTTTAACCTCTACCATTTCAACACCGCGCCTGTGTCGGCGCTGGTGGCCATTGTGGCATACTTCGCCAGATAGCCTTTTGTCACCTTTGGTTTCCGGGGCTTCCATGCTGCCTTGCGTTTTGCAAGTTCATCGTCCGATAATTTCACGTTTATCTTGTTGTTGGGAATGTCAATCTCAACTATGTCGCCATTTTTCAATAGTCCAATCGGCCCGCCGACAGCGGCTTCCGGGCTGATATGTCCGATGCACGCGCCGCGCGTTCCGCCGCTGAAGCGCCCATCGGTTATCAGTGCCACCGATTCACCAAGACCGGCACCCATGATATAGCTTGTCGGGCTTAGCATCTCCTGCATACCCGGCCCGCCTTTCGGTCCTTCGTAACGGATAACCACCACGTCGCCAGCCTTGACCTTGCCGGCAAGAATGCCCTCGCAGGCGTCTTCCTGGCTCTCGAAAATTACCGCAGGACCTTTGTGAACCAGCATCGTCTTAGCCACACCGGCTGTTTTGACCACGCAACCCTTTGGTGCGAGGTTGCCTGTTAAAATAGATAAACCGCCTGTTTTAGAGAAGGCGTTATCCAGCGTATGGATTACTTCGGTATTCTTAATCTCGGCCTGTGCGATATTTTCCCCCAGTGTTTTGCCCGTAACGGTTATGCAATCGGCGTTCAGCAAGCCTTTGATTTTGCTTATTTCCTTCAAAATAGCACTGATACCGCCGGCTGCATCGACATCTTCGATATGGACCTTGCTCGACGGCGAGACCTTGCAGATATTTGGGCATTTGGCCGAAATCTTATTAATTCGCTTAAGATTGTACTTAATTCCCGCTTCGCTTGCCACAGCCAGCGAATGCAGAACCGTATTGGTCGAGCCGCCCATTGCCATATCCAGTATCAGCGCGTTATCAAACGATTTTTCATTAATAATATCCAGCGGTTTTATGTTTTTTGCGAGCAGATCCATGATCCTCGGGCCGATTTGCTTGTAAAGTTCCTGCCGCTTGGGATTTATCGCTAAAATTGTGCCGTTTCCGGGCAGAGCCATCCCTATCGCCTCGCAAAGACAGTTCATCGAATTTGCAGTAAACATCCCCGAACAGCTTCCCTGCGACGGACAGCTGACGCATTCCAACTCGTTAAGCTCATTTTCGCTGATTTTTCCGGTGTTAAATTGGGCAACGCCTTCAAAAATGCTTATCAAATCGACAACTTTGCTGTCTTTTGTTTTACCTGCTGCCATAGGCCCGCCGGAGACAAATATCGTCGGAATATTGAGCCGAACGGACGCCATAAGCATCCCAGGCGTGATTTTATCGCAGTTTGTTATGCACACCAGAGCGTCGAAACAATGGGCATTTACCATCGTTTCCACAGAATCGGCTATGATTTCGCGAGAGGCGAGCGAATATTTCATCCCCGAATGCCCCATAGCGATACCGTCGCAGATAGCGATAGTATCGAACTCGAAAGGCACTCCTCCGGCCTTGCGAATGGATTCCTTGACCGTATCGCCAACCTGCCGCAAATGGACATGCCCCGGCACTATGTCGCAATAGCTGTTTGCCACGGCTATAAACGGTTTACCAATATCTTCACTGCTTACTCCGCAGGCGTGCAGAAGCCCTCTGTGCGGCGCTCGCTGAAAACCCTTTTTGATCATATCGCTTTTCATGGCCAATCCTTTCGTAAAACTCATCGTAAATATAGTTATTCTATAAACGAATTACCGACAAATAAAGAAAAATTCGGTTGTCAACTCTCTCGCGGGAGGTATAATTAACCAAAAATTAATAAACTGACCATTTTTTTTGGAGACCTGAAAATGAAAACTGCAAAAACCATTCTTATTACCTCTTTATCGTGTCTTATGCTGTTCTGGATCGGCTGTGAACAAGGTCAGCCGGTAGCAAAAGAGGTAAAAGAAGCCAAAATGGAAATTACGCCCGCCTGGTCAGGCGATTATAAGGTAACGATAATAAATCAGAGGGCTGTCGAATTCGAAGGTCCTTTGAAAGGTGATAAGGATTTCCAGGGCGGGGTTACCGGCACTGAAATGGAAATGGTATATAATCAACAGATTCAGGAAATCAATGAAGCAGGCAATGCTGTTGCCAGAATTACCATAAAAGAACTCAAATATGCCAGCAAAGTTAAAAATGATGTCCGTCTGGACTTTGACAGTGCCGCAGACACCGACAGCCCGCTGGCAAAATTGATCGGCCAGGGTTATACTATTGAGATCGCTCCCGACGGCAAAATCGCAAAAGTTGCCGATACTGCCGAGGCTTTAAAAGTGGTACAAGGTACAAAAAGCGAAAACAAACTTGCTGCCAGATTTTTGTCCGTTGATTCCATTAAGGAAAAACACCAACTGCCGCTGCCAGCAAGCCAACTGATCATTAACAACGGAGCCCAGTGGGGTAATATAAAAATCGAGGACATGGGAATGATTGGAAAGAAAAGCTACGAATGTATCTATACCGTTGAAAACATTGAAAATGCCGATAGCCAAAAAGTTGCGAATATTACTATGAAAGCGATTCCAAGTGCTCAGGGACAAAAACAACAAGCTGATTTGGGAGCTTTTTCAAAGATGTTTGACAACAAAGAAAGCTATGATGGACAAGTGCTATATAATATCACCAAGGGGTGCATAAAGAAATGGGATGAATCGCTAAAGGCCGAATGGGTAGTTGTCGATCCGTCGGCTACTCCGGATGATAAAGAACCTTCCGCAGTCAGAATGAAAAGTGACCAAGTGTTCAAACTGGAAAAGCTTGATTAAAAGGAGAAGCTTGAATTGAAAAAAATGATAATCATTTTTGCGATAGCCGCCTGCCTGTTTTGCGCATGTCAACAGCCGCAGAAAGTCGCTGATATTACTGGTGGAAAACTTCTGCTAACTGTTGATTTTGAACAAGGGCAAACACTGCGATACAAATTTGTATCGAAACGCAGTATTAGTGTTGATTTTTCAGCAGCAGACGACAGGTCTTCAAAAAAACCTGCTTCGCAAAAATACGGCGAATCATTTGAAATGACAGTCGCTTACACCCCGGTGGAAGTGACGCCTTATGGAGCTTCCAAAATTGAAGCTGTTGTTGAATCGGTTAGTGCAAGGCAATCGTCGTCTTCTCGTTCTTCTAAAGCCGATGCTGTTCAAGCTCTTGCTGGAAAGACATGGACCATGACAGTTGATTCAACCGGAAAAATAATAGATACATCCGGTTTGGAGATTCTGATCAAAGAAGTCGGTGAAAAATCATTTCGTTCGCGGGGTAGCGATGACGCACGCATCAAGGATCCTGACTTGATCAAAGATTTTATCGCCACACAGTGGTTTATGTGGGACGAAGTCTCAAAAATACCAGATCCGGTCAAAGGCATCCAGACGGGGCAAACTTGGGATTCTGTAACCATAATACCCTCGAGCATTATTTTTCCATTTGCGAAGAATGTCAGCTATACCCTTGCAGATGTCAACGATACGCCGCAAGGTGACATTGCTGTTATCAAAGAGGATTATTCACTTGCCGAAACTGTGCCTACAGGCTGGCCCAATCCGTATCCTGGCGGCAGTTTTCAGATGGCGGGCACCTTCGGTATGCTGCGAGGATACAAACCGCAGACTCTTGTCGGTACCGGACAATATTTATTCGATATAGATAAAGGCCGACCTGAAAGTTACAGCCAGAATTATGTCTTTGAACTCACAGCCGGTTTTCCGATGAATCTCGGCGGTCGACTTGGAATAGTGATAGAACAAAATTTGACAATGGAATTATTGAAATAAAGGCCAGCGGAAGGACGTACAGGATTGGAACGAAAGAATCTTTGGGCGCCGTGGCGGATAAATTATCTAAGACAGCTCGATCAGAGCGAAAACTGTTTTATCTGCCATTATATTGATAATCCTGATAAGGATAACGAGAATTTTGTTCTCTGGCGCACTCCTAAAAGCATTGTAATGCTAAACCGCTTTCCTTATAACAACGGCCACATTCTTATCGCCCCCAAGGACCATATCGCCGATCTCGACCAGGCGGGCGATGATGTGCTGCTTGAATTGATGAAGGTTGTCAGGGAAACTAAAAAAGTTTTGACAGCCGCTGTCAGTCCCCATGGCTTTAATGTCGGGATTAACTTCGGAAGGTGCGGCGGGGCGGGACTTCCCGGCCACGTCCATATTCACGTTGTGCCTCGCTGGGATGGTGACACCAATTTTATGCACGTTTGCGGCGATACCGACATTATCAGCCAGAGCCTTACCGAACTGCTCGAAGAACTGAAAGAAAAAAGTGAGCAAAACAATCTGCCTGCCCTATGAACCCACAAAAGCGATTAACCGCGTATGCAGTCACCGAGCAGAAAAGCAAGGGCAGAGTATATCCCCAGCCGCCACATGCTTACCGAACCGATTTTGAGCGCGACCGCGACCGCATAATTCATTGTTCGGCTTTTCGCCGACTCGAAGGAAAGACGCAGGTTTTCACTCCCGGCCTCGATGATTTTTATCGAACCCGCCTGACCCATACCATCGAAGTTGCCCAGATCGGCAGAACGATAGCCAAGGCACTGAACCTGAACGAAACACTTACCGAGGCTGTTTGCCTTGCGCATGACCTTGGCCACTCACCTTTTGGGCACAGCGGCGAATGGATATTGAACGATTTGATGGTCGATTTCGGCGGTTTTGAACATAACAGCCAAAGTCTTCGCATCGTAGAGTTTCTCGAACATCCTTATCCCGATTTTTACGGCCTGAATCTTATGTATGAGACTCGCCTCGGTCTTGCCAAACACAAAAGTAAATACGA
>JAQURJ010000047.1 GCA_028715705.1 Phycisphaerae bacterium
TCGATATCCTCTTTGACCGCCCGTGAAAGACCGCAAATAGTTGGCCCCTTTATCTCGGAAGCGATAAGCTGTACAGCCTCGAAATCCTCCGGCGAGGAGATCGGAAAGCCAGCCTCGATTATAGCAACACCGAGTCGGGCGAGCTGATGGGCTATTTCAAGCTTTTCTCTTGCTCCGAGCCGGGTTCCAGCCGCCTGTTCACCATCCCGAAGGGTGGTATCGAAAATCATTATTTTTTGTTTTTCCATAAGATAATCTCCGGAAAATCTGTTTCAGCACGCAAAAGACGCACGAGAATCGACAATTTACGAAAAAAAAGGATAAAAGAAAAGAATTTTTGTTATGTAAAAGTGTAATTTGCGCCTATGGGCGCAAAAGGAGGGTGCTAAGGCCTAAAAGCCCAGCGAGGAAAGAATAAGCTGTACACATTTCACTCATAACGACCATTATATCCGCCAACAACCAACGAGCAAGCAAAAAACCTTATTTTGTCAATAGCTTAGAGGCAAACATTAGAAATTTAGTGACTTATACTGATATTTTTGAATGTTACCGGCCGATAGGTTATAATAAAGTTGTTCACACAGTATCGACGTTTTGAGGGGTATATGGAAAAATCTGAACCCAAAATTTGTCGGATGTGGAAGATCGCTGTGTTAGGCGAATCTGACCATAGTGGCGGAGAGGCTGCGATTCCCATTGATGGCTACAAATTCAAAAAAGTGCTAAGCAACCTGGGTGAGAAGGGCTACAAGCACATGGGGAAAGTCGGAGAGGAAACGCACTACAGGGACGATTCGGTGCGAGTGTCGATATTTGTCAACCATGAGGCAAAAACTATCCGGGGCGTAGCGCTCAGCGAATCAGGATTGTCGAAGATACTGGCTGATTTCGATCTTCCCGCATACAAGCACTTTTGACAGAAGTGCTGTTCATTTAATCTCGATTTACCGTAGTGACTCGTGATAGGGGTGAGGGTCTATCTATTTTAGTTTCGCTTGGTTAAGTGAACGCAGTGTTTTTGCCGCTTCACTGTTGTCTGGGGCCAGTTCCACGCAGCGGGTTAAAAATTCGACGGCTTCGCTGATATGATTATTTGCGATATTCAGCAGACCCATATAATAATAAGCGTTAGCATTTTCGGAATCGATATCCACTGCCCGCAGCAGACAATGTGCGGTTATTTCAGTTTCGCCGAGGGTCAAGGACATTGAGGCCAGCGATATAAGCACTTCAGGATCTGATATTTCCTTTTCCAATTCACTTAGGATATAGTCTTTTGCCTGTGCGGGGCGATTGTTCATTATAGCGCAGCGGGCAAGGCGAAAACATGGCCCCGGCAGTGAATTGTTTTTTTCCACGGCCTGGGAGAATAGGTTTTCCGCATCTTCTATATCGCCATTATTTAGAGCGATTTCACCAAGATAGAAATAAGCGTCGGCTGAATGGGGATCAAATTCAAGTATGCGGTTAAACTTTTCCTTTGCCGAATCGATATCACCTGCCTGGAGCAGAAATACGCCGAAATCGAGAATTACGTCGGTGTCTGACGGGTTAAAGCGAAGTTCTCTTAAAAAATATTGCCTGGCATTGTCAAAATCTGCTGTTGACCAGTATGCCTGTGCGATTCGATAATTTATCTGTGGATGTGTCGGTTCGAGTGAGGCCGTTTTTTTCCAGCAGTTTATAGCTCTTTGATAATCCTGACGAACGAATAGACTATTTCCGATATTGTAAAAGCACATGGGGCAGTCTGGGTTTATCTGTTGCGCAAGGTAGAACATTTCTTCCGCGAGGTCGTGTTTGCCCATTTCGGTGTAAGTGATGATCCTGTTGCAATAGCACGGTTCAAAATCCCGGTCAATTGACTGGATATCCTCAAACGAGGCGATGGCAAGATCATATTGGCCGGTGCGGGTGTAATCTATGGCAATACAGCAGAGTATTTCAAGGTCATAAGGTGAAAATTCCGCGGCCTGTTTATATTCTTCTATCGCTTCTTCGAACCGGTTGAGCGAATCCAAAGCAAGGCCTTTATTGAAGTACCAATTCGGATTGCATGGATCATTTTCTATCGCTTTGTCGAGTTTGTCGATGGCGAAGTTGATATTGCCGTTTTCGTAAGCCAAAAAGGCTTTCTGGATGTTGTTTTCAGCGTTATCAAATGGATTGGTCTGGTCTTCATAAAACATACATAGTCTCCTATACAGCGTCTTTTTTTATCGAACGCCAGCGGGGGGGGTAGTTAGAGACTTTTTGGAGAATAGGCAAAAAATAAACCTGTGACAAAATTAGTTGTTTACATTTTTGTTAAGTTGTTATAGTATGGTGGTTTATATAGCAATGGCTTGAATGATCGTGTTGAGTATAAAAGGTTTTGAGCGTCTTTTTGTGGTAAAAAAAGTTTTTTGGTCTTATAATAATTGCTTTCTGTTTGGCAATGGCCAATGGATTATTTGGAGATAAGAAATGATTAAGGAAATTAAGGGACAATTAAGTGCGGGCAAGGGCAAATATGCCATAGTTGTAAGCAGGTTTAACGAATTTATCACAGGTAAACTGCTCAACGGGGCGATAGACTGCCTTCAGCGGCACGGAGCCAAAGACACCCAGATATCGGTGGTTTGGGTTCCGGGTGCGTGCGAAATAACCATTGCGGCCAAGCGGCTGGCAAAGAGCGGCGAGTACAGCGCGGTTCTGTGTCTCGGCGCGGTTATCAGAGGACAGACCCAACATTATGATTATGTGTGTCAGCAGGTGGTGCGCGGGGTAGGGCAGATAAATTACGATTGCGATGTTCCGGCGGTTTTCGGTATTCTGACCTGCGATTCGCTGGAGCAGGCTGTTGACCGGGCCGGTACGAAAATGGGCAACGCAGGCTCTGATGCGGCTATGACGGCTATGGAAATTGCCAATGTATTGGAACAGATGTAATTTCTGACATAAGTCAGGATAACTTTTGAAGGCTGAAAAGTGGATAGACGAACCAAAGCCAGAGAATTGGCTATGCAGGTACTTTACCAGATGGATGTGCAGGGGGAGGATGTTCTTGAGCATCTGGACTCTTTTTTAATTGAAAGCGGCGCCGATGATATGGTTCGCGGCTTGGCGGCCAAGTGGACGCGAGGGGCATGGAAAGAACTTTCAGATTGCGATGAGATGATTAGGTCGGCTTCGATTAAATGGAATATAAACAGACTTTGTGCGGTGGATAAAAGCATTTTGCGTCTTTCGGTTTATCAACTGCAAAGATGTCCTGAAATACCGGCGAAGGTGGTCATAAATGAGGCCATTGAGTTAGCCAAGAAATACAGCACGGCTCAGTCGCCGGGGTTTGTAAACGGTGTGCTTGATTCTGTTATGAAAAAACTGGATCAGGGCGGTGTGGAAAAAGACAAGGAGGCTGCGAATTGAAGAAAATCGCCGTATTGAACCAGAAGGGGGGAGTGGGAAAGACCACCTCGGTAACAAATATCGCAGCGGCATTGGCGATGGAGGGCAAGCGGGTCGCGGCGATTGATTTTGACCCGCAGGCGCATTTGACTATTCATCTGGGAGTTAATCCCGAACAAGTGCAGACAGGGGCTTATAGATTATTGACAGAGGAAACCAGCTTTGAACAGGAAATTGTTCATGTTCGCGAAAATCTTTGGCTTTTGCCAGCCAATATTCATCTTGTCGGGGCGGAAAGCGAACTTGTCAGCGTGGTCGGCAGGGAAACGATACTTCGCGAGGCGTTAGCCGAGGTGGATGAAAAGTTCGATTACTTGATAATAGACTGTGCGCCGTCACTTGGTTTGCTGACGCTTAACGCTCTGGCGGCAGTTGACGAAGTGATGATACCTCTTCAGCCGCATTTTCTCGCTCTTCAGGGATTGAGCAAACTGCTTCAGACGGTCGAGCTTGTGAATAAACGAATAAATCCGGTGCTGAAAGTGCGATGGATACTTCTGTGTATGTTCGATAGCCGCGCATCGCTTCCAAATGAGGTCAAGGCCGATATCGAAAAATTTCTTGAAAATGCAAGGGGAACTAATTGCGCATGGGCTGGCGCCGAAGTTTTGCCGGTGCAGGTCAGGCCAAATATAAAGCTGGCCGAGGCGCCCAGTTACGGCCAGACGATTTTTGAGTATGAGCCGCACTGCAACGGAGCGGAAGATTATAAAAGGATCGCCCACTATATCGCTGGATTGCGGCAGGAGAAAAAGGATACTGAGCCGACGGCAGTTGAAGGGGAAGAATCGCAAAAGCCTATTGAAATAAATATTCAGACTGTTGAAAACTCATCTCAAAAAGAGATTCAAATAAAAGACACTCAGTCATTTTGAGCAAGCAGTTGCGGAGATTCGATCAATTCTTTGACGCGGCGTAGGAATTTTGCCGCATAGTCTCCGTTTACTACCCGGTGGTCAACTGCCAGCGCCAAAGTACTCATGCGGCGAACGGTGAAGTGTGCGCCGGAAACAACCAGCTTATCATGAACGTTTCCAATGGTCAGAATAGAAGTGACATTGGGCGGAACGATTCCGATGAAGGAGTCGATATCGTAAGCCGCAAGATTACTTGTGGCAATATATTCGCTTTCGATGTCGTGTAGGCTCAGTTTATTTGAACGTGCTCTGTCGGTAAGTTTTTTCTCGCATTCACCGATTTGTGCCAGACTGATGCGGTTGGCATGTCTGATGACCGGTACTACAAGACCCTGCGGAGCGGAGACCGCGAAACCGACATTTACCGAATGCGGTATTACAAGATTGTCACCGTTTATAGAGGCGATCATAAGCGGATACTGCTGTGCGGCTATGCCGATAGCGCGTACAAAGAAGGTGTTTGCGGTGATACGCAGTTTAAGTTCACGTTTAAGGATCGTTCGCAGGCTCATCATCTCAGTAACATCGGCTTTAAGCTGCACATAGAAGCATGGCTTGGTTTGCTTTGATTCGAGCATACGCCGGGCGATGAGCTTTTGTATGCGGGATAAAGCGATGTTATTTTTACTGTCTATTCCCACTATTGGTCCCTTGCGGTTTTTCAGAGGTGAGGTTTACGGGTATTTCGAGCCAGAATGTCGAACCTTCATTTGATTTGCTTTCGAGGCCGATAGCTCCCGCCAGCATAGCGGCAAGTTCCCTACTGATGGCAAGCCCCAACCCTGATCCTGATCTTTCACGAGTAAGTGAGCCGTCGGCCTGTCTGAATTTTTCAAATATTTTTTCCTGGTCTTCTTCGGCTATGCCGCAGCCTGTATCCGAGACGGCGATGCGGACGTGCTTTTCGTCAGGCATGGTGACGGTTATGCCTATCCTGCCGTTTTGCGGCGTGAATTTTACCGCGTTGCTGAGAAAGTTATAGAGTATCTGCTGTACCTTTCCTCCGTCAGTAAGAAGGTGGGGGACATTATCTTCGATATTGAGTTTTACTTTTATTTTGTTCCTCCGCGTCAATTCGCTAAATGCCGCAACTGTGGATTTGCAAAGGAATCGCAGATCGACGGTATCGATGTGCAGTTTCATCTTGCCGGCTTCGGTTTTGGCCAGATCGAGAAGGTCGTTTACCATGTTCAGCAGATTCTTTCCGCCCGCTATTATATTTTCCGCATAGCGGCGACCTTTTTCTTCTTTAATGATGTCGGGCTTTTCGCGGAATATCTCGGCAAAGCCGATAATAGCGTTCAGGGGAGTACGGAATTCATGGCTAATATTGGCGAGAAATTCACCTTTTATCTTGTTTGCTTTGAAAAGCTCGATATTGCGTTCGGATAGTTCGGCTATCTTTTCGTCAAGCTGGATATTCGCCTGCCGCAGTCTTTGCTGTCCAGCCTGTATCTCGTCGAGCATGTGATTAAAAGCGTTGGCCAGTTTTTCATATTCGTCGCGGGTTTTTATAGCGCTTCTGATATCGAGATTTCCTTCGGCGACATTATTCGCTAATGCGCGAAGCTGGCGAATAGGGTGCAGGATGACTTTTTGCGTGATGATATAAAAGGCGATAATTGCGCCTGTCCCGCCGATAAGTCCGGCAACAATGATCCAGACGAAATTCATAAGAGAAGTGCGTTTGAACTGTTCGGCTGGGCGACGGACGACAGCTACTCCGATAGCTTCGTTGCGAGCGAAGGCTTTCGCGATACCTTCGGGGTTGTGACAGCTTATGCAATTGTCGCCGGCTCTAAAAATGCGGACGTATTGACTATTGACGGCGTCTTCATTTTCCTGTATGTGTATCATTTGCTCGCGGTCTTTTTCTTCGAGCAAAGTCTGAACCATTTGCTGAATACTTTTTGGGAGTTCGGTAAATTTTTCTTCGTTTTCTTTTGTGAAGCGTATCCAAATCATTTCGGGAGTTTTGGTATCGAGAGCGGTGCCGGCGTCGTTTAGCGGCACAAGAACAGGTTCGGTTATCCCGAAATGTTCGCGAAGAAGCCTATCGGATTTGGCTCTTCCGACGTCAAGAGCAGCGTTCTGGGTGAGCTTTCCCATCCAGACATAAGGCAGCAGCAGAGCGATTATAAGAATGAAAGCGATTGCAAAACCGAATGCCAGACGGCATTTTTCGGCAAGTGACAAGGGGCTTAGCCGCAATGTCACAAGAGTTTTTCGCCAGATATTTTTTAAAACGAACGCCATAGTTCAGCTTTTTGTCAGCTCCTGTTCTTCGATGTTATCGCTGCCATAGTTCTGCTCCCTCAAAAAAGTTTCAGCATTTATTTAAGGTCACTTTGGTTTTTCGATAGCGTGCAGGTGCTTTTGCGTCCGAAGATTTAGTTCATCAAGCTGTTTTTGGTCCACTTCACTCGGTGCGTTGCTCATAAGACACTGGCCTTTCTGCGTTTTCGGGAAGGCGATAACATCACGAATGTTCTCGGTGCCGGTTAGCAGCATCACAAGCCGGTCAAGGCCGAACGCAATACCACCATGAGGCGGAGCGCCGTATTCGAGAGCCTTAAGGAAGAAACCAAACTGAATGTTGGCCTGTTCCTGCGTTATGTTGAGCAATTTGAATACCTTTTCCTGGGTGCGGGGATTATGGATACGAATACTGCCGCCGCCGATCTCTGAACCGTTGACAACAAGGTCATAAGCCTGCGATATTATATTTGCCGGGTCCGTGTCGAGCCTGTCGAGATGTTCAGTAATAGGCGCGGTGAACGGATGATGCAGTGAATCGTATCGCTTTTCATCCTCGTTCCAGTCAAACAGCGGAAAATCGATAACCCAGACAAATTCAAAGGCGTTTTCATCATATAGTTTCAGTTCGCGTCCCAGACGGCTTCGCAGCGGGGCAAGGGCTTTATTTGCGATATTTTCTTTATCGGCCACAAACAGCAGCAGGTCGCCGTCTTTTGCGTCGAATCTTGCGGCTATTCTTTCAAGCTGTGCCTCGGTGAAGAATTTGGCGATGCTGCTTGAGAGGGTGACTTTGCCGTTTTCCTGTTTTGTTTTGAACCAAGCCAAACCTTTTGCGCCGAAATCTGCGACAAAATCAGTGAAGGTCTTTTCGATGTCACTTCGTGAATATTTGGCTCCGCCCGGCGCACAAAGACCTTTCACGATACCGCCGTTTTCGACGGTCGATGTAAAGACTTTGAAAGTGCATTCTTTGGCAATGTCGGAAATATCTTTTAATTTCATATCGAAGCGAAGATCGGGACGGTCGATTCCGTAATCAGCCATAGCGTCTTTGTAGGTCATTCTTTTCATGGGGACAGGAACATCGACATTAAGTATCAGCTTCCACAGCTTGGCGATCATCGTCTCCAGCACAGCCATTACATCGTTTGTCTCTACAAAGCTCATTTCGACGTCTATCTGAGTGAACTCGGCCTGTCGGTCGGCTCGTGGGTCTTCGTCGCGGAAGCAGCGGACTATCTGGAAGTATTTGTCAATGCCCGCCACCATCAGTATCTGCTTAAAAAGCTGCGGCGATTGCGGCAGGGCGTAAAAGCTGCTCGGCACAAGGCGACTGGGCACGAGAAAATCCCGTGCGCCCTCGGGCGTACTTTTTGCGAGCATCGGAGTTTCTATTTCCCAAAAGTTGCGGTGGTCGAGATAATCCCGCACAAACTTGGAGACTTTATGGCGAGTTTCGAGTATGCGCTGCATTTTGGTGCGGCGAAGGTCGAGATATCGGTAAGTCAGTCGTAGTTCCTCGCCTGTTTTGGAGGTGTTTTCTATCTCAAAAGGCGGAGTTTTCGCTTCGTTCAGTATTTCAAGCTCTTCGACTGCAAGCTCTATCTGGCCGGTGGGCAATTTGGGATTGTCCATTCCTTCACCGCGAGGCTGGACGCGTCCCCTTGCTGCTATGACCCATTCGCAGCGAATTGAGCGGGCAAGGGCGTGGATATCCGGCTGTGCCTCGGGATTGAAAACAAGCTGTGTTAGGCCTTCTCTGTCGCGAAGGTCTATAAAAACCAGATTTCCGTGGTCACGGTAAGACTGTACCCAGCCGGACAGAGTTATCCTGCGGCCTGCGTCTTCTATACGCAATTGCCCGCACGTATGAGTTCTTTTAAGCATAGAAATACACTTTCAAAATCGTGGTATTTATCAAAAATCACAAAACATAGTACTCTATTATATAACGTCTGGTAAGTCAATAGCTTAGAGCAGCTTAAATTTTATGTTCGTTTTATGCCTGTTGCGGCTTCAGCCGGCGGCGTCGGAGTTGCTCGCGATATTTCACTATCGCTGTGCAATCTTCTTTGCCTTTCCTTTGTAGGTTTGATTATCACAAGTTGAATTATTCACTAAGGCAATGTTGTCAGGAATTAATTTTTTCAATAACAGCAGGCAGTTCGCGGATAGTTTCAATTTTGGGGACATTATGCGGCGGGCATTTATATTTATTGGTGTAAGCGGCTTTTAACACGGCTTTCATGCCAACTTTAAGAGCTGGTTTTATATCCTTATCTATGCGGTCGCCGACGAAAACTATCTCGCTTGGGGATAATTGAAGTTTTTCAGCGGCTTGCCGAAATATTCGCGGGTCGGGCTTGCGAAAGCTGAATTGGTATGAATACATTTTCACATCGAAAAATTTCAGCATATCATGTTTTGCCAAATGCTTTTCCAGCGACGAGCCGTCAACAAATGTGTTCGACAGTATCGCCAGCTTCAGATTCATCTGCCGCAGTTTCTCAAGCGTTTCGGTTATGTCCGGCTCAACGGTTCCAAGTTCGCTCAAAGGTTCATACCACAGCCAGACCAGTTCATCCCACTGCTGTTCAGTAAGATTAAATCCGCTGTTTTTGTTTATATTTTTCAATAGTTCCCGTGCGCTGAAGTCGTTACTACTTACAGTTGACCACATATGACGAAACCGAATAGCAGCCAGATTCTTAACGCAATACACCGCATATATCGGCACCGGCTGACCGAGTTTTTTGAGATAATCGTAACTTAATCTTGCCCCTCGCATAAATAGTCCGGTAGGCTGAACTCTGCCGAAGTTCAGCAGCGTATCGCCAAGATCGAATATTATAGCTTTAGGCATAGTTATAGTTATAGTTATAGTTATAGGTGTAGGTATAGGTATAGGTATAGGGTATTCATGCCTATTCCTCATTCTTTGGGTTTATCATTTGGTAAAGCATAGCGCCAATCTCTTTGAATATATTTTCAACAGTAGAATCGGCCTTTATATAATTAAGGTCGATGGACAATAAATATTGGGTTTCTAATTCTGAAAGTGAGCCGTATGCCATTGACATAAACTGTTTATATTCAGCTTTGTGTCTTCTGCCATATCCTTCGGCTGTATTGGATGGTATAGAAATCGCTGCTCGCCGCATTTGCTGTGCAAGGCCATAAATTTCACTCCTGGAAAAAGAAGCTATCCGTTTATAAATCTCTAAAACTAATTGATAAGATTTTTTCCAAACTATCATTTCTTTGAAGCTTTTGGCTTTCGAGCTGTCCATTCTTCGTATCCCTATTCCTAATCCTATCCCTACTTCCGTTTCGGGACTTGCGTTTCGAAAGCCTCTTCCACCCATGCGAACATCTCTTCGTCGGATATAGCTGAAACACGATCTTCGGCGTATTCTTCGTCAATTCTGTCTTTTATTTTAACAACGCGGGGGTCGTGCTTTGCTATTTCTATTTCGTAATTATTCTCGATCCAATGCTTGATGCCGGCTAATCCCGCTTTATCGGTAATTGCTACGCTGACCGGACGATTGAGAAGTTTTTCGGTGTCGAACGGATTGTATATCTCTTCGTTTTTCAACAGGCCGTCCGCGTGAATGCCGGCACGGGTGACATTAAAATCCTTGCCCA
The DNA here is from genome assembly GCA_028715705.1 of Phycisphaerae bacterium. GTDB lineage: Bacteria > Planctomycetota > Phycisphaerae > Sedimentisphaerales > Anaerobacaceae > JAQURJ01. The sequence continues at coordinate 10,278 of JAQURJ010000047.1, forward strand.
CCAGCGGATAGTTTGCGGCGATATTGAACCCGATATCCTTTTTGACATATTCGGTCAATTCGGTAATAGCCTGATAATTGACCTTTTCATTTGTGCCTTTTATCTGCGCATGTTCGACAACCATCGCCTCAAGCGGCGGATTGCCGGTTCTTTCGCCAAATCCGAAGATGGCGCTGTTGGCTGCTGCACAGCCGTACATCCACGCGGCTGTTGCGTTTACCTGTACCTTGTGGAAATCATTGTGGCCATGCCATTCGAGCCATTCTGATGGAAAACCCACCTCAATAAGCCCCGCAACCAGTTTCGGAATGCTGCGCGGCAGGGCGGTATTGGCCCACGGCAAACCAAACCCGAGCGTATCGCAAAGACGGATTTTGACGGGCTTATTGTACTGCTGCGACAGCTTCAGTAGTTCCGCTGCGAACGGCTGAACGAAACCCTCGTAATCGGCGCGGGTAACGTCCTCGAAGTGACAGCGGGGGATAATATCACTGTCAAGAGCCGCCTTGGCGATATCCAGATAACTTTGCATCGCCTGGGCACGGGTCTTGCGCAATTTTAGGAAAATGTGATAATCGCTTGCCGACGTCAGAATTCCCGTTTCTTTCAGCCCTATATCCTTAACCAGCTTGAAATCCGCTGCTACCGCTCGTATCCAGCCGGTAACTTCCGGATATTCATAGCCGCGTTCAAGGCAAAGTCGTACGGCTTCGCGGTCGCGGTCAGAATACAGGAAAAACTCGCACTGCCGGATAAGCCCCGTTCCGCCGTCGATTTGGTGCATATAATCATACATTTTCTGTATCTGCTGCGGCTTATACGGCGGACACGCCTGCTGACCGTCACGGAAAGTTGTGTCGGTGATCCATATCTTGTCAGGTAAGTTCAGCGACGGGACTGAATCGTCGAATTTAACTCTCGGAAACTCGGTGTAAGGAAAAATATCCCGGTAAAGATTCGGTTTCTGCGCATCGGCGAGTTGATAATTTTTTGCCATAGGATTTCCTTAATTCTCAAGACAATTACTTTTATAAAGATTTAGCCGAGGTGGGAATTGAACCCACACGCCCTTTACGGGCAGGGGATTTTAAGTCCCCAGCGTCTGCCATTCCGCCACTCGGCCTGCAATTGACCACTTGTTTACCGCAAAATACGATTTCCGATAAGTCAAAAGCACTATAAAATAATACATTTATGACTATTTTGCAAATGGTTTTTGCGGTTTATCAAAACGCATTTATGCGCTTGTAAAAAGCCCCGATTTGTTTATAATTTGCCTTTTTGAATGAGTTTGTGAGACAAATATGACTGATACGCAGATTGACAGGCTGGAACAATTAAAACGCGGCACGGTGGAAATTTATAACACAGAAGAACTTGCCGCCAAACTTGCCGAGTCGCAAAGAAGCGGCAAACCCTTGCGCATCAAGCTCGGCCTCGACCCAACCAGCTCCGATATTCACCTCGGCCATACGGTGGTCCTGCGGAAAATGCGACAATTTCAGGACATGGGCCATAAAGCCGTCCTGATAATCGGCGATTACACCGCTCGCATCGGCGACCCAACCGGCCAGAATACCACCCGTCCCATACTTTCCGGCGAGCAGATCGAGGCCAACGCCGCGACATATTTGGAGCAAGCCGCCAAAATCCTCGACATATCCGAAGAAAAATTTGAAATACGGTATAACTCCGAGTGGCTCGAAAAAATGACGCTGATGGAGCTTATCCAGCTTGCCGCAAAAAAAACCGTTGCCCAGATGCTCCAGCGGGATAGCTTCAAGAGCCGCCTTGAGAAAAATATCGACGTTTATACCCACGAATTTATCTATCCGCTTATGCAGGGCTACGATTCCGTCGTCGTCAAAAGCGATATCGAGCTTGGCGGCACCGACCAGACGTTCAACAATCTCGTCGGTAGGGATATTCAACGTGCCTACAACCAGCAGCCGCAGATTGTGATGACAATGCCCATACTTGTCGGCCTCGACGGTGTCGAAAAAATGAGCAAAAGCAAGGGTAACTATATCGGCGTAACCGATAAACCAGCCGATATGTTCGGCAAGGTGATGAGCATCAGCGACGATATGATGGAAAATTATTACACTCTGCTTACAGGCGTTTCGAGCGAAGAAATAGCCCGCCTGACCGACCCAGAAAAAGCTCACCCCAAAGAGGCCAAGGTGCGGCTGGGCAGGATAATCGTTGAACAGTTCTATAACGAAGCGACCGCCCAGCTTGCCGCAGCCGAATTTGAAAAAGTATTCGCCAAGGGTCAGCTTCCAGATGATATGCCGATTGTTAAGATTTCACCTGACTCGATATCAGCCGCGAAACTATTATTGGAATGCGATCTTGTCGAAACCGGCGGCGAAGGAAAGCGTATGATAAAGCAGGGCGGCGTCAGTATCGACGGCAAAAAAATAAACGACCCGAACACCGAGATTCGCCCCGCAGACGGGATGGTCGTCCAGGTCGGCAAACGAAAATTCGCGAAATTGAAAGTAAGATAGCTGTTTTCAAGCAAGCGAATAACGTAAAATCCGGTTATAACTATTGGATTGACAGAGGGGATATGTTAATCTGTAATTTATGAGCCGCGCAAAAATCATATTGTTCGGTATTGTGTTTTTTATTTGCTGTTTCAGCATTTGGCAATGGGATAATATCCGCGTTATCTTTCGGGAGTACTATTCGCTTAATTATCACTTTAACCACAAGGGGCTGATAGTTGAACGCGTAATTTCTGAAAAACGGGATACTGATCCACAATTGCTCGCTGTTGCAAGAGCCTCAATTCAACGGGAGGCTCAATTAACCGATTGCCTGCCCGAAATTGCGAGATATTCACTCGAATTTCCAAATAATCAGTACTTTCTTTACCAAATGGCTTTTGGCTGTTCTGATGACCGTGGTTCATATAATCCTGCAATTTCACTGATTCTTGCCAATCGCCTCATTGATCTTGACCCTGATAATGGGCTTTATCATTATCTAAAAAGTTGGATACTGTTGATTAATCGAAAAGGTGACGATATTGAACCAGCTCTTGTCGAACTGGAGTTAGCCAACGCATGCCCCAAATTTAAAGAGCCGTTAGATTCATTTAAACCTGCCATTATTTCTTTAATGGAATCAGAAAAAATCAGCAAGAGATATATTGAGACGTTATTCTATCAGCATCCTCCGCATTTATGGTATTCGCACCAATTGCGGAAGGATCTGCTCAGGTATTCAGCAATTGCTTTAACAAATGATAATACTTCTCTGGCATTCCGTATCGACGACGCTGTACTTGCTATGGATAAAGGCATATCAACACGGCGCCTATTTTATTTTGGATTCGATTCGGTGATGTACGAACACCCCGCAGCCCTTGAACTGCTGCTTGGCAAGCACCTTCCATCCGAACGGATGCGGCATAATCGTATGCTGCTTTTTGAGCAAAACATGCAGCCGCACAGGCAACCAAAAAACAAAACATCAAAACATCGCCATGAATCTTACTCGCTCTTTTTTGCGCCTCAAATGGGTTTCATGCAATTACTGTTTGGCTGTGGTGTGATCGTAATTGTCCTGGTATCGGTCGGTTTTATTCGTGGATTTAGAAATTCCATTTCAGTTGGATGGAAAGCTTATATTTTCTTTTTTGTAGCTGTTTTGACTTATGTTTTCGCATACTCATTATATGAATACGGCTTGTATCAAAGCGGCTTGGAGTGCTGCTACTCATATTTTAATGAATTCCGTCCCCCTCCCGTTTCTATGAAAATGATCGTTGAAGCTTTTCCTGAAATCGCAGGATTTACATTAGTGGCTTGCGCCCCTATATTCGCTATCGGAGCTTACGGCCTGCTTTCTTTGATTATCAGAAAACTGCCGGTTTCACTTCGTGATATTTCAAAACGGATACTTGCCGGTCTGCTTATAGCCGCTACTGCTTTTATTCTTACCCGCAGTTTTTTTTCTTTTTTCTATGTGCCGCAATTTTATAAATTTATCGCTGCCTGTTTTTTTGCGTTTCTGTTAGCGGCAGGCGTTATTTTTAAATTGCGGTTTTTATGGATCGCGTTCTTTGCATCTGTTTTTGCTTCGGCAAGTTTTATCCTGGGCTACTGGTTTGTTTGCAGAGTATTCGCTGCGTCAGGTTTTTTGATTTTGAGCATATTATTTAGCCTTGCGTATGGACAAAAAAAACTTGATACTGTCAAACAATTTTTTTTAAGAACGAATTCAAATCGTCTGCCGGCTTTGAAATTAGTGATTATCGGTTTGATATTATCATGGTTTGGCTTTCTATGTTTTGTTCCTAATTTGGCCAATGCAATAAAAGCAGATTTGCCGAGGGCGCCAAAGTCACAGCCGGCTGAATGTGTTCCGGGTACGGTTATTTACAAAGAATTCATCAAACGATTGCAAACCGAGCCAAATCTGACCGAATTCGATTTTAGATTTATTACCATGATGGATCCAAACGACGCAAAAAAGATTTTGCCTAATGTCATATCTAAAATACCAAGAGCCGCAGCCAGAGTGTATTGTCCATTCGGCACGACGCCGTTCACATTGTCCGATCACGTGTTGTATCAGAACACGGTATATTCGCCGAAAGAGGTGTCGCGCTTATTTACGCCTTATTTTGAAAGCCCAAATTCGGACATTGCCGTTGTCGCAAAGGCTCTTGCCGGTGACGACTCGCAACTGCCACGTCTTTTTGAAATTTACCAAGGAGCTATTGATGCTCGAAAAAACCCGTCCGGGCCATCTGAAATGAGCGGGTCGCCGGGTATGCCAGGTTTTGGAATTGAAGAACCTCCGCCTTATATCGGCGATGTCATACACGCAATAGTGATGACCGACTCAAATGCCGCTACAAAATTCCTGATAGAACAGATAACAATCGAACCGCTCGACATAATGGATATGATCACCTTTTCTCGATATGCGCATTCGCTGCATCGAGAGCAGCTTAACAAGATTATCCAAGCCTATGTTGATCGGCTTCTAAATCGCCATGACAACAACGG
>JAQURJ010000048.1 GCA_028715705.1 Phycisphaerae bacterium
TAATGAGCGGCAATGAGGCCCTCGCTGAAGCGTCCATACTTGCCGGACTTGACGCTTATTTCGGCTACCCCATTACGCCGCAAAACGAGATTCCCGCCTATATGTCCCGCCGAATGCCCGAAGAAGGCCGCGTATTCATCCAGAGCGAAAGCGAACTTGCCGCTATCAATATGGTTTTCGGGGCGTCGGCTACCGGAAAACGGGCAATGACAAGCTCTTCCAGCCCCGGTGTAAGCCTTATGCAGGAAGGACTTAGCTACATGGCTGGTGCCGAATTGCCCTGCGTGGTGGTCAATGTAATGCGGGGCGGGCCGGGACTTGGCAATATAGCTCCATCCCAGGCTGATTACTTCCAATCGACCCGCGGCGGCGGACACGGCGATTACCGAACGATTGTTTTAGCCCCGGCAAGTGTGCAGGAAATGGCAGACCTTACCCAGCTTGCATTTGACCTTGCGGATATGTACCGCATTACGGTTATGATTCATACCGACGGAATTCTGGGCCAGATGATGGAACCGGTAATCCTTGAGAAAAAACTTCCTCGCGCTGACCTGCCCGCAAAAGATTGGGCCTTGACCGGCGCCAATGGCAGAAAGCAGAATATCGTCCGGTCGCTTTTGCTCGACGATGGCGCTCTTGAGAATCTAAATTATAAGTTGCAGGATAAATACGCCCTTATAGCCGAAAAAGAGACCCGATTTGAAACCTTCGGCCTTGAAGATGCCGAAATCGTGCTGGTCGCTTATGGTGCGATGGCCAGAGCCGTACGCAGCGCAGCGAAAAAAGCTCGCGAAAAAGGTATAAAAGCCGGATGGATACGCCCTATTACGCTTTATCCATTCCCAACGGAGATTATCCGCAGCACAGCCGAAAAAACGAAGAAATTTTTGACCGTTGAGATGAGCTGCGGCCAGATGGTCGAAGATGTCCGGCTGGCGGTGAATGGTATTGTGCCGGTAGAATTTTATGGTCGCACCGGCGGCGGCGTGCCTACCGTCGAGCAAATTCTCGAACAGATCGAAAAACATGATAAAAGTATTTGAAAAAACAAAGACCTTAAAAGAGCATCCAACGCATTACTGTCCCGGCTGTGGGCACGGTATTGCGCATCGGCTGGTGGCAGAGGTGATAGATGAGCTTGGCATAGCCGAGCGGACTATCGGTATCGCGCCTGTCGGCTGTGCGGTGTTGGCTTATGATTATCTCGATGTCGATATGGTCGAGGTGGCTCATGGCCGAGCGCCAGCAGTGGCGACTGGAATGAAACGCACCAATCCCGACAAGATAATCTTCTCCTATCAGGGCGATGGTGACCTGGCCTCCATTGGCACTGCCGAAATAATACACGCCGCCCATCGCGGTGAGCATATTACTGTAATCTTCATAAATAACGCCGTTTACGGTATGACCGGCGGTCAGATGGCTCCGACGACGCTGGTTGGGCAAGTCACTACGACCACGCCTAAAGGCCGCGACAGTGCCGAGCAGGGTTTCCCGCTCCAGATAAGCGAATTATTGGCTGTACTGCCGGGAGCTATTTACGTAGAGCGATGTTCGCTACACAACCCTGCCAACGTCAGGAAAACCAAGGCGGCCGTAAAAAAGGCGTTTGAATTGCAGATCGCCGATGCGCCGGGGCTTTCGCTTGTCGAAGTGCTCTCGCCCTGCCCGACGTACTGGCGAAAAGAGCCTATCGAGGCGTTAAAATGGATTGATCAGGAGATGATAAAAAATTTCCCGCTTGGAGTGCTGAAGGGTTGATATGGACGAACAGGTAATAATGTCTGGTTTTGGCGGTCAGGGCGTAATGCTCATCGGAAAGCTGCTCGCCTATATCGGTATGGCAGCCGGAAAAGAGGTAGCGTACATGCCCTCTTACGGCGCCGAAGTCCGTGGTGGAACGGCAAATTGTCACGTCATCATCAGCAACGATGCAATCGCTTCGCCGGTGGTCACCAAATGCGACAGCCTTATCGCTATGAACAAGGCCTCGGTCAATCGATTCGCAAAACAGATAAAATCTGGCGGCCTATTGGTTTACAATAGTTCTTTGATAGAGCCTCAGGCTGTGGACGAACTTGACGGCGATTTTGAAATGCTTGCCGTGTCAGCCGACGATATTGCTCTCAAAATAGGGACTATAAGGGTGGCGAATATGGTCGCTCTCGGCGCCTACCTGCGAAAAAGGAAACTTTTCAGTATTGAAAACGCCATCGAAAGCCTGCCAAGTGTTCTTGCCATCCGACATCATAACCTGCTCGATATAAACATTCAGGCACTGAAAGGCGAGAAAGTTACCGTTTAAAACGAGCTGTGATGGAACACAAAGGATTGCAAAGTTCGGTTCTGGCGGCGATTAATACACCACGCAGCGCCGGTCTGAAAATGACAGCTATGATAGACGTCGTTTTTTTGCTGCTGCTTTTTTTTCTCGTCTCCGCGCAATGGAAACCGCCGCAATCATTTCTGCCGCTGCTGTTGCCTCACGCCCGGGCCGCAACGGCACATATCGCCCTGCCCCAGCCGCTTGTAATCACCATCCGCCATCAATCTGCCGGATGCTGCGTCGAAGTAGCCCAAAAAAGTATATCCATCGGAACAGATGAGGATTTTGCAGGATTGCTGGAAATGATTCGGCAAACATTGGAGGAACAAAAGCGGTTCGCCCAAGACCCGGTCGAACTTCTGTTTGAGCCGGATGTTAGATGGGAATATGTCGCCAAAATCTATAACCTGCTCTACGGCACAGGGATGACTGATATTACCTTTGGCCAAAATGAAGAGCATGATTAAAAAACACCTTTTCCTATTTCTTATCTTTCCTGCCGTACAATCATTTTGCGCCGAACTGCCTGATGCAGATTCAATATCGGTAATGGCAAGCCACGTTGAACGGACAATAGCTCAATTTAATGAACAATCCCTCGAGTTACGCTTGAAACTTGCGTTTGAAGGTATGCTCTTCGGCCCCGACCGTGATAATTTTCTCAAACTTGTGCATGGCTATAAAGAGAAAATGGAAACAATTCTGACCAAACAGGAAAATGCCAAAAAAATAATCGAGGAATATGAAGGCGACGACTGGGACAATCGCTACGGCACAACAAACCTTTGGCGGAAAATTGGCTTTGACATAAACAATACCCAATTGCACAAAGCACGGCTCAATTCATACTTTTCTCAGATTGCCGATAATAAAATAAAAGAGAAACTGCCTGATAACGACCCAAAAGAACTTTTGCATATTGCCGATGAATTTGTAAAAAAAGATTATTCAAAAGAACCGGAAAAAGTATTAGAACTTGCTGGACTGCTCAGGAAACATCCTCTTGCCGAAGCGATGGAAAAACTTTTCGACCATTATCCGGCTGTGGCCAATCTTGCCGGGCAATTTATCGCTGAAGAATTGAAACAAACCCGTGACTTGCAAAATTACAGCCTTTATGAGATTGAACTTGCCGTAAAAAACCTACCGCAAACAGAAGTCGAAAAAAATGCACAGCTTCTGGAAAGAATCGCCGCCGTTGAAAAGTTCCAAACGCCGATTGTGCTTTATACCGCTGCCCTTTCAGCAGCAGAGCCAAATCCGCAGCTCTCCCTTGACCACCTACTGCAAACAGCCGAACTGTTAAAACACTCGCCGCAGAAAAACGAAACTCTAACTATCGAAATGGTTTTAACTCACGCCGCTAATATTGCGTATTCATCATTCAAAAAAGAAAGAATAGATTGCCAGACTGCTTCACGCGTTTTTGAAAAATATCTGCAAACCGTTCCGCAGCCGGAAGATCGATTGATTTACCTTACGGCTATTGTTCACCAAAAATGCGGCAATATCGCCAAGGCAATCTCGCTGCTTGATTCTCTGGCAAAAAAAGCTGATAGCAAATTCAAACGTGGTGCGGTTTTTTCGCTAGTTGAACTTGGGAAAACCGAAGGGTCAATTCCGGCGTTTATATCGGCAGTAGCCAATGATTGCAATACCGCGCCATTCGCGACAGATTTACTGAAAGAATCTCTGGAAATAATCGAAAAACTTGCCGAATCGGAGAACTTCGCAAAAACTCTCAATGACCTGACGCAACTGGCCAAAATCACTTATGATTGTTCCGATGGCAGCCAGAAGGAAACTGCTTTAGCATTTTACATGGAATTGATGGCGTTAACAGGCATTGACCAACCGCAGTTCGCCGGCCTCAAAAATATGATTGAAACCAGCAACCGCGATAATCCGTTTGTTTTACGAGCGATTGCTCGAATGGAACAAGCCGAAGGTTACTTTGAAAAAGCAGCTTACTTTTGGTCGTCTCTGGCCGCTGGTTTCAAAGAAAAGGATTCGCCCGAAGCCAAAAATTGGTACTGGCGCGCAAAATACTATGAACTATACAATTACGAAAAAATCGGTGCCGATGCTCGCGATAAGGCTCGCCATTCCCTTGATATTCTGCTTAGCGGCCAGGATTTGGATATTGATCCTTTTTGGGCGGCAAAATTTGAACAACTCAGCGCAGATTTAAGTAACGTCCGGTAAAAACTGGCTTAGGGCAATAGTTTTAGCAAAGGCAAGTAAAGAACTTGCCCTAAGGAAAATAGTAAACTATAATACCCGCTGAATATAAACTTGCTGACAGGTAGGAAATATGGCTAAACAAAACAACAATCAAAGAAACAGGGTAATATGCAGCTTTTGCGGACGAAACGCAAAACAAGCTGATACCTTTATCGAAGGCCCCGGCAACGTCTTTATTTGCCCGGAATGCGTCGATCTGTGCCACAATATCACTATCCAAAACACCCGCCAAATGCAAAAAAGCAGCTTTGCGATCAAGGAAATGCCCAAGCCGCGGGATATTAAAGAATACCTCGACCAGTACGTCATCGGTCAGGATCATGCGAAAAAATACCTCTCGGTCGCCGTGCACAACCACTACAAACGGCTGATGCATGTTGACAGCCGCGATCCGGAAGTCGAGATTGATAAATCCAACGTCCTGCTCATCGGGCCAACCGGATCGGGCAAGACCCTTCTGGCAAAAACCATGGCACGTATGCTGCACGTTCCCTTCGCTATCTGCGACGCAACCACCGTTACCGAAGCCGGCTATGTCGGCGAAGACGTGGAAAACTTCCTCCTGCGGCTTGTTCAGTCCGCAGATTACGATATCGAAGCGGCACAGCGGGGAATCGTCTATATCGATGAGATCGACAAGATCGGCAAGACCAGCCAGAACGTCTCCATCACCAGAGATGTCTCCGGCGAAGGAGTCCAGCAGGCTCTGCTTAAGATGCTTGAGGGAACAACAGCCAATATCCCACCGCAGGGCGGAAGAAAGCATCCGGAACAATCTTATCTCCAGATAGACACCACAAATATTCTGTTCATTTGCGGCGGGACTTTTGTCGGGCTGGAAAATATCATCAAAAAAAGGCTCGGCAAAAAAATGATCGGCTTTGGCAGTGAATTGGGCGGCAGCAGTGATACAAAGACCGAATACAGTGACCTCATCAGCCAGGTCGTACCTGAAGATATCATCGAATTCGGCATGATACCTGAAATGGTCGGTCGTTTGCCCGTTATCACCGCATTGCAGGCGCTTAATGAAACCGCGCTTATCGCCATCCTGACCCAGCCGAAAAACGCTCTGATGAAACAGTACAAAAAATTCTTCGAGATGGAAAACGCCGAGCTTGAATTCACCGAAGGGGCTCTGCACGCGCTTGCCCGCAAGGCCATGAAACGCGACACCGGCGCACGTGCCCTTCGCGCTATTGCCGAAGAACTTATGGTTGACCTGATGTACCAGTTGCCCGAAGACCCAAAGCCGGCCAGGTACGTCATCACAGCCGACATAGTCAACGGCAAGGTGTCTCTGATGGAAAGCCGTGAACTAAAACGCGAATCTGCATAGGAGGCGGCAGTGGTTAAACCTCCGGCTCCAAGAAATCGGACTATTCAATTAAGCGAATCTGAACGCAAACAGTTAAGCACTGAACTTTTTGGATTGGCGTCACCGCAATCTGCTTCATCACTGCAAAATAAAATCATACATGGTGATATTTTCAAAGTAGCAGATTTTATGCCGGAGAAGTTCGTCGATCTTCTAATAATTGACCCTCCGTACAATCTCGACAAAAAATTCAACAGCACAAGTTTCAAAAAAAAATCTTTGGATGAATACGCCAAATGGTTTGAAAATCTGCTGACGATACTTTTAAAAACGCTGAAACAAACCGCAAGCGTTTATATCTGCTGTGACTGGTTCGGTTCGTCGGCTGTGCATAACGTTCTTGAAAAGCATTTAATCGTCAGAAATCGCATCACGTGGGAGCGGGAGAAAGGCCGCGGCGCAAAACGAAACTGGAAGAACTGCTCGGAGGATATATGGTTCGCTACCGTATCCGCAGATTACGTCTTTAATGTCGAGGATGTCAAACTCAAACGCCGCGTCATCGCTCCTTATACAGACGATAAGGGCAAACCGAAAGACTGGCAAAATGGCAGTGAAGGCCAGTTCCGCCTAACGCACCCGTCTAATCTTTGGAACGATATCACAGTCCCCTTCTGGTCAATGCCGGAAAATACCGACCACCCGACCCAGAAACCCGAAAAGCTGATGGCCAAACTGATACTGGCAAGCTCAAAACCGCAGCAGTTGATTTTGGACCCCTTCATCGGCACGGGAAGCAGCATTGTTACGGCAAAAAAACTTGGCAGAAATTTTCTCGGAGTGGAAATAGATAATGACTACTGCGCATTAGCCGCAAAACGATTACAGTCAGCCGAAATGGATAAAACTATCCAGGGCTACCACAAAGGCATTTTCTACGAAAGAAACACGCTAAACTCACAAAAATAATTTTGATTGTCATTGTGAGCACCAGCAAAGCAATCTCAATTTCAACGCCGTTTACTGATGTCTTCCTTGAATGCTGCGATGCGGACTTTTTCAGCGGCACTTTTCGCTACGGCTGCGAGAGCATATTTTGCCTGCGAGAAAGGGACATCCTTATCTATCTTCAAAGTAACAATTCTCCTGTCGGCTGACAACCTTTCAAGCCGCTGATCTATCAATTGACGCATCTGCTCGGTCATATCACCATTGCCATCGAGCTGCTTTGAATCAACGGCAAAAGAGTATTCATCCTCCTGCGATTGAAAAACAGTTATTACCGGCAAAAGGCTTTTAGCAGGCTCATTCTCCCGCGCGAAAACACAGTTATCCGGCACTGTCACCTTATCATCGACATCAATAAATTCAAAGACCACGACAAAAAAAATGATGAGCAAAAATACAATATCTATGACCGGAGTCATATTGAAAGCCGAGATATTGGGCTGGTCATCTCTTTTGTACATACGGATTTACTGAAAGTGATGTCTTCGGGTTTTGTGATTTGTTCGCAATATTTTGGGCAGCATCGACTTTGCGTTGTGACAGAATACTTTTAAGAACGGGCAGAATCTTTTCGGCTTCGTCTATCGCCTTGCTGAAAATGCTCTCGATGCGGTTGCGAAATATCCCATGCACAGCCAGAGCAGGTATCGCCACCAAAAGTCCCCAGAATGTCGTCACCAGAGCAACCGAAATTCCCGCGGCAAGCTGTACCGGCTGCGGCCTGCCAGAAGACAGAACTATAGCGTTGAACAGTTTTATCATTCCGAACACCGTCCCGAAAAGGCCGACCATCGGCGACACATTGCCTATCAGATTGATCCATTCGATCTTGCGAGTCAACCTCATCGCCTGATCCTGCATTGATTCGGCCATAGCGGTCTTGGCCCTGTACCAGTCATCTTTTCCTTTTATCAGCGCATCGCACACAGCCGCACTTACAAGGTCATCGCGTTTGCCCAGCTGGCTGACAAGCTTACTGTAGCCTAAACTGCGAGCAAGATTACAGATATCTTTGCCGATTTCCAGCGGAAGCAGATTCTTTCGCCGGATAAGCATTGCGTATTTGACACCCAGATAGGCCGTAACAAGCGACATCGGCAGCAGTATCACCCAGACTATCGGACCCCCTGCCACAACAAACTGCTCGAAAAAATTGCTCGGCACCTGCGGCTGTGCTGGAACATTAGACGAAAAGAACGCTATTCCCGCTACGACCGCGAAAAACAGTGTCAGTAAACTAATTTTGATAAAGGTCTTGTTCATACCCACAAAACAGCATCCGCCTTGGGCGGATTCCACATTTTTGCATTTTTATTTTTGATTTTTCAACCGGCCTTTCCGGTTGAGTATATCACTTAATCAATCGGTTACAAAGATAAATTCGCCGCCGGTTTGCGAGGCGATAAGTTCGAGCAGTTCTATATCGTGCTGCTGCGGCCAGAATCCAATGGTGTTTATCTTCACACCACCGCCCGCTTTAACAGCCAGCGTTTCTATCCTCCCGTCAAATACTCCCTCGCCTTCCAGTTCAAAACCGTCTGTCAGGAAAAATATCGTTTGCACCCAGCCTATGGCCAGCGACCTTTCAAGGGCATCAACAGCATTCGTAGTGCCGGCAGCTCGCATCGAATCGATAAACTCTATAGCCGCATGTTTATTTTTTACCGACGCACGGACAAGGCCGCCGGAAGGGAATTGATAAATCTGTTCATTTCCAAAAAAAATGACAGCGAAAAATTGATCCGCCGCAAGAACATTGACCGATTCTCTTAGCTTGTCCCGAACGTGCCGAAAGACCGGCTTCATCGAACCGGAACAATCGACCACATAGCAAATTTTCCTGTCACTGGTTTTGCTGCCGAAAAATTCTGTTTTGGGTATAAGAGCCGCATATTCGGCATCGTCAAAAATTTCGGCTTGCGGCTTTTCCTCGACCACAGGCAGCGTAACCAAATTAGGTCGCTCAAATACGGGGGATGTTATGTTATCCGCTTCAGTAAAAGATGTTTTCGCGAAAAGGGTTTTCAACTTTGGCTTTGGCAGTATCGGTTCATTGAAATGTATCTCTTGTTCCGCAATGGAAGCGTTGGGTATTTGGTGTTCCTGCACTGCGGCTCTACCTGAAAATTTCACCGCGGCAAACGTTCCGATCACGCAAATATGCAAGCCGATAGAAATACTCCACGCCCAGAGATTCACTTCACTTACCGAATCACCTGTCCTGACATGAGTGTATTCTTTCATCACATTTTTGCATTTTGATTTTTAATTTTTTAGTTTCAGTCTACTATCTCGACTTTGCTCAAACCGGATTCCAACAGGTTATACATCAAAATCACATCGTCGTTATACATCCTGATACATCCTCTGGACTTTGCCGCTCCGATCTCATCGGCCTTATTCGTCCCATGAATCGCAAAGCCGTCTCTGCCGACAGCATCGCCCTTAATCCCCTCCAGAGCGATCCACCTTTCTCCGAGCGGATAATCAAGGTCTTCCGCATCATACGTTTTTCCTGTATCAGGGTCGGTCCAACTGGGCTTTATCATTTTTCCGCCCACCTCAACCACCCATAATCCCGTAGGAGTCTCGTAGCCAGGCTTGCCGAGACCTACCGGAAAACTTTTCACAAAAGTATTCTGGAGATACAGGTCAAGCTGAAAGCGGGATTTATAAATCCTTGCGTGAAATGGGCCGTTTATAACCTTGATAGTCTGTCCGGCTTGCAATGATTCCGGTTTTGAAATTCCGTTTATCTGCATCAGTATCTCATAAGGAACGCTGTACATCTTTCCGATTTTGGACAGCAACTGACCGCTTGTTACCTTATGCGTTCCGCAAAGCGGATCCTGCGGAAAAATCGTTTTGCTAAACAGCCACTTATCCGCCAGCATCGAAAGCTGCGCTTTGACAAAATCACGCTGAGCGGAATTCATCTCCATCGGAAGAAGGTCATTAAGTCCGATCCGGGCCTCAATTATCTTTGGCGGACTTGCATCAAGACAAGCCATCGATGCGGCAATACTCTTCGCCGCGTCAGAATATCCCGCCTCAGAGAGTTCGCCTTCCGTCAGCGCACTCGACTCCGTCACTTCCGTCACAATTTCACCGCCCGAGACTATCGGCTCAGGCTCAGTCTCAGGGATAGCAGCGGATTCTTCGACAAGAGCAGTATTATCGACAGCGGGCTGCTCGCTTGATTCAGTTATCTGCGGCTGACCGTTATTTTTTGACAAAATAAAGTACCCCCCCGCCCCGACAACAAAAGCTAACAATATCCAAAGAAGCCAGTTGCCTTTTCTATTTGATACTGGATGATAGCGAGCCATTAGGTTTACCCTTTCGGTTAAAATATAATACATGTTTATCGGTAACCAGCGAATGAATTTTCTGATCCATTTCAGTAACCGGCACCTTATCTACAAGCTGCTCTTCAAAAGCCAATGCGCACCTGTGCGCTGTTAATTCCTTGTTTTGGAAAAATTTATCATAATACGAACCGCCCCGCCCCAGCCTATTTCCCTCTTTGTCAAACGCCAGTCCGGGCGTAACCACCAGATCAATTTCCCCAAACGGGATAGGCGTACCGTTCACCGGATTTCTCAACCCTACCTGATCAGTGGCTAATCCCGTCTCAAGCGAGCTTATTTTAACCGGCATCATATGCCTCTGCTGCCACGAAACCTTCGGCACTACGACAGTCTTACCCATCTGCCAGGCACGCAGTATTGCCTCGGCGGTATCGATTTCACGAGGAAGCGATAGGAACATCATAATTGTGGAGGCATTTTGAAATTCAGGCGTGGAAACGAGCAATAGATTAGCCTCTTTGCTTCGCTCAACCCGCTGTTCGGGCGTAATCTCCACAAGACGCTTTTGCACCATCCTGCGCATTTGTTCTTTATCCATAAATCATCCTTGCACGGAGCTATTCTTTTCTAACAAAATTTGGAGTTTTTGTAAATAACCCCTGATACTATTTTCGTATCCATTGGCGGTCGGACTGTAATATTTTTTGCCGCCCGGAAGATATTCTTGTTTAACATAGTTTTCCGGATAACTATGCGGATATTTGTAATCCGTTCCATGACCCATTTTCTTCGCAGCCGAATAGTGGCTGTCCTTGAGATGTTTGGGTACGGGGATGGTTGGTTCGTTCTTAACATCGCCGCTCGCTGCCCACACTGCTTTGGCCGATGAATTTGATTTCGGTGCGCAGGCGATATAGATCGCCGCCTGAGCCAGCGGCAGTTGCGCTTCCGGCATTCCGATAAATTCACATATCTGCACAGCCGCTGCCGCAAGTACCGTCGCCATCGGGTCGGCATTGCCAACATCCTCCGCCGCGCAAACCGCTATTCTTCGTGCTATAAAGCGAATATCCTCACCACCTGCAAGCATCCGCGCCAGCCAATACACCGTCGCGTCCGGGTCGCTTCCCCGCATACTCTTCTGCATCGCACTCGCCAGATCGTAATGCGTATCGCCGCTGTCGTAATAGGTCATTTTCTGCTGAATGGATTCTTTAGCTACATCCAGGTCAATAACGATCTTTTCGCCCTGCTTTTGAGACAGAACCGCGATTTCCAGAGCCGTAAGGGCCTTGCGGGCATCACCTTCAGCCGCAAGAGCAAGAAATTTCGCCGCTTCGGCTGATATTTCGACATCCAGCTTGCCAAACCCTCGCTCTTTATTCTCGATCGCCTTTCTAAGCAATCCGACTATATCTTCTTCGATAAGAGACTCAAACCGAAACACCGTGCTGCGGCTGATAAGCGGCGAATTGACCGCGAAAAACGGATTTTCCGTCGTCGCCCCGATCATTATCACCACCCCGCTTTCAACGTCGTCAAGCAGCACATCCTGCTGGGCTTTGTTGAATCGGTGGATTTCGTCGATGAATAACACCGTCCGCTTGCCGCCGGTGCTGAGCCTATCCTTCGCCTCGGCGATTATCTCCCGAATATCTTTTACCGTCGCCGCCGGAGCCGTCAAATAGCAGAATTTCGCTTCGGTATGATTGGCTATCACCATCGCCAGCGAGGTCTTCCCTACCCCCGGCGGACCATAAAAAATCAGGCTTGTCAGCCGGTCCGCTTCCAGCATCCGGCTCAATAGCTTCCCCTCGCCCAAAAACTGCCTTTGTCCGATAAAATCGCACAATTCACGCGGTCTCATCCGCATTGCCAGCGGCTGAGCGGTCTTGAGATTCTCGTTTTCGCAGCGTGTAAAAAGTGTCTGATTCTTCTCGAACATTGAAAAGCATTATACCCCCCGCCCATAATTTTTGAAGAACTATTTTTCACAGCCGTTGTCATTTCGACCGAAGCGAAGCGGAGTGGAGAAATCTTTTATCTTCACTGCCGTAGGGACGCAAAATCTTGCCTCTCCAAAACCACCCTTATCATTCGTGACGACTTGTCATGCCGAATGAATATGAGGCATCCGCTAATTCAATCGCGGCGCAGCCGCACATTATTTTTGATTTTTCTTCTGTCATTCCCGCGCAGGCACCGAATCCAGTTTTTTCTCCCTCTTCTTACCTTCCTACTTTCTCACTTTTCTCACCTTTTCTCGCCCCTATCATTCCGACTCTGATTGGCTCTGAGTATGTTCTGATGTGCTCTGATAAACCAAAAAAAGGCAGCTTTTTATTGCTCGTCACCTTCAAGGCTTTCAGGAAGAGTTTCGATATACTCTCTGATCTGGTCGCGAGTCTTTCTAAAGGCGTTAAGTACCTGCTCTTCTGTTCCTATAATGAACGATGGATCCTTAAACGCCTTGTGTACGGTCTTTACCTTGCCTGGAAAAATAGGACATTGCTCCCGCGCATTGTCGCAGACCGTCACCACATAATCGAAATCTATCCCCACCAAGTCATTGACGTGCTTTGATATATGATTTGAAATATCCACGCCCGCCTCAGCCATAACCTGTATCGCGCGTCGGCTGACAATCGACGGCAGTACACCAGCCGAAAACGCCTCGATCTTGTCACCTCTAAGATGCGTCGCCCACCCCTCAGCCATCTGGCTTCGGCAGCTATTACCTGTACATAAAAACAAAACATTGAGCTTCTTAACCATCTTTTACGCCTATCCCTACTCCTATTCCTTCGCACAGTATCCGAACAACTCACACAATTCACATTCCTTTCTCCGCTTGCCAGTGCAGTCCTCTACGATTCCGATACGCGAAAGTGCAAAGTCATATTTGATCGGGTCATCCGGCACTATTTTAGCGAAACTTTCCGTAATTTGCAACGCCGCCGAAAGCCCCACCGTTTTTTTATCATACAACTTCAGTATCCTGCAAAGCCTGCCCATATGAACATCCACCGGCACGACCAGCTTGGCCTTATCGACCGACTTCCACAATCCCGAATCGACATCATCATCGCGCACCATCCACCGCAAAAAAAGGTTCAGCCGCTTGCATGCGCTGCCCTTATCGGGATTCGCGATCAAATATCCAAAACCGCTGCCCTCTCTGCCTTTATGCTTTTTGCGATGCATCCCCATTATCTTTTCGCAAAATAGAGTCAATGCCGGTATTATGTTTTTATCGCTGTCACTATATCCCTGAACAAAAAAATTCTCTATACTGCCGTATTCGTTTAGTATCATACCCAGTATCTCCAGCAAATCTCCTAAATCGGCTGCGGTATTAAATCTATGTTTGAAGTCGCCGATTTTATTTCGGCTTCGCCTGTCAAAGCCACGGGTAAAATCAGCCGGACTGTCACCCAATCGCCCAAGTAGCCTGTCCACGCTTTTTTCTATCTGCTCCACTCGCCCGTAAGCAAGAGCCGACGCTAAAAAGCCAGCTATTTCCATATCATCGCGCCGCTTGTAGCGATACACAAATTGCAAAGGGTCCGGCGCAATAAGACGATGGTGATTATACTTGCGATAAAGCCCCTCAAGAATCGCCTTCAACTGCTTAACGCTGTCACTCACCCAGTACCGCCGTTTTGAACTGTTCAAAACCCATTTTTTCTATCATCGCACCAAGACGCTGATGCTGTTTGGCGTTGGCTTTGTAAAAAGATATTACCTTGTCTATCAAGCTCATCGCCTGCTCGGTGGACAATTCCTTTGCAAGCTCCTGGCTCAGCCTCGCCTTACCGCCCCCGTTGCCCCCAGCAAGCACTTTCCAGCCGTTCTTCATCCCTACAAGACCGACATCCTTAATACACGTCTCGGCGCACTGATTGGGGCAGCCGCTTACACCCAGCTTGAATTTGCCCGGCAGTTCCATACCGTGATATTTCTCATTGAGCAGCATCCCCACGCCGAGGCTGTCCTGCGTTCCACGCTTGCAAAATGTCGTACCCGGACAAGCCTTTACGCTCCGCACGCACAGCCCCACAGCCGCACCCGGCGACATCTTCAATTCTTCCCACACCTTATCGATGTCTTCTTCTTTCAGCCCTACTATGGCTATACGGCACGCACTGGTTATTTTCATCGCCGCTGCACCGTATTTTTCCGACACATCCGCCAGTCGCCGAAGTGTATCGGCGTTGACTACCCCGCAAGGAAGATGCGGAGCAACCGCGTAAGTTTGTTTATCACGTTGAATTATTACGCCTTTTTGTCCGTCTTGAAGCATTTTCTTATCCCCACTAAAAATGTTTGGCTTATTATCGGGCCATTATAATAGCCCAAATACCCCCAGCTGTCAAATAAAAGCGAGATGTATAGAAGCTTAAAATTATAAGCTCTCAACCGTGTTTTGGGGGAATTTTACAATCCTGTTCGGCACTTGATTTGCTCTGCCGATTTTCAAATAGCGATACCGCTTTCCGCAACATTGTATCTGGTGTTTCAAGTGTCGGCAAATTATTTTTGCGCAGCATAAACAACGGCTACGGTCATTGCGGGGACCGGCCTTGACGGGTTAATCTTGCTTTTGAAGACGAGCTATATGAGCCAACAGTTCTTCTTCATCAGCCATGCCGGTAAAATACCAGCAAAGCATTTCATATGTTCGCAATGTCGGCTTACGCCCCGTCCATAAGGAAATCAGCATACACGCGATAATGGCCGCGTATGTTTGCAGCTCAATGCCATTTTGGTCGTAACTGAGCAGATGCCGACAGCCGAGAACATGCTTAAAAAAACGAAAGAATATCTCTATTGACCAGCGATGCTTAAATATTAAAGCTATTACATCTGCCTCCAGATCAAATCGATCGGTAGCAATAAGCAGCGTTTCGCCTTGCTGCGGACCTCCACGCCCAATCTTGTAACGTTTCTTATGAGGCTGGCATTTTATCGCAATCAA
>JAQURJ010000049.1 GCA_028715705.1 Phycisphaerae bacterium
GGCTCTTTGTCATACCAGAATTAAACTTTATTACTATAACGCTATTTTCTCCCATATCAACAAATTCTTTGACCGCTCCCATACCAAACTTCTTGTGTCGCACCAACTGGCCGGAGGCAAATTTCGGTGTGGGTTGATAGTCCGCTTCGATATCCTGTGTATCGTATTCGAGGGTCGTCTGCGGCTCTAACTCTTCGATCTGGTGGCCAATCTCATATAAAAACGGCGACGGGATCGCTCGCATAAGCTGGCCGTGTATGGTTCTGTAGCGGGAGTAGCTGATGTAAAGATTCGATTTGGCACGGGTTATACCCACAAAGAACAGCCGCCGCTCCTCTTCCACTTCATCCTCGTTATCAGCACTTCGTTCATGAGGCAGCAATCCCTCTTCCAAACCAATGATAAAGACATTCTCAAATTCCAGCCCCTTGGCTGCGTGAAGCGTCATAAGAGCAATACGGTCAGCAGATGTATCATAAGTATCGGTATCGCTGAACAGGGCTATCTGCTGGATATAATCGAGGAGATTTGGCTCCGGCGTATTGTTGTCATAAACCGCAGCCGCGTTTATAAGTTCGTTTACGTTTTCAACCGCGTCGTTATCGGGTTCCGCCCCGCTTTCCAGCGTTTTCTTCATACCGGATTCATCAAACACCTTTTCGGCAAGTTCGGCAACAGGCCCGTCAATAAGCTTGATGAAATTCTCCATCATATTGACGAAGCCGGCGACCTTGGATTTTACCCCTGCCGAAAGTGACTCTATACGCTCTGCCAGTTTCATTCCCTCGTAGAGGGATATATTGCGGCTTATGCAGAAACTTTTTACCCTCTCTATCGTCACATTTCCTATTCCGCGAGACGGCGTCCCGATGCACCGCAAAAGAGCCATTTCGTCATTAGGGTTAACAAGCACTTTAAGATAGCACAGCAGGTCTTTGACTTCTTTTCGGCCATAGAATTCGATACCTCTGATTATCTGGTAAGGAATCCGCGTGCGAATAAAAGTTTCTTCCAGTACGCGGCTCATCGCATTTACCCGGTAAAAGACGGCAATGGAACTTAACGATAACCCCTGCTGATTAAGCCGCATTATCTGCTCAGCCACAGCTTTGGCTTCCGATACCTCATCCTCGAATTGATTAATGACAACTTCGCTGCCGTGTGGTTTGGTCGGTATGAGCCGCTTTGGTTTCCTTTTTTTATTGGCGGCTATAAGGTCATCAGCGGTTTTAAGAATGTTGGGTGTACTGCGAAAATTTTCTTCGAGTTTAATAACAACCGCTTCAAGCCAATCCTGTTCAAAGGCAAGGATGTTTGAAATATCCGCCCCCCGCCATCGATATATAGATTGGTCAGGGTCGCCGGTAACGCAGATATTGCGGTGTTGCGAGGCAAGAGCTTTGGCGATTTTATATTGAGCCTGATTGGTGTCTTGGTATTCATCTATCAACAGGTACTCGAAGCGGTCGGAAAGTTCTTTTCGCACAAATTCATTCTCTGTAAGCAAAAAAGCGGCCTTCAGCAACAGGTCGTCAAAATCGAGGGCATTTTGCTCTTCGAGTGTTTTCTGGTAACATTCGTAAATTTTGGCAAGGGTTTGTGTGAAGAAATTATTGGCTTGCGCCTTGAATTGTTCGGCTCCGAGCAAATCGTTTTTTAATTTTGAAATGGTAGCGGCAGTTTTAGATGGCGAAAACTGAGAAGTATCAACAAGACAGTCTTTGATCGCCCGCCTGATGCATCGGCTCTGATCGGAAGCGTCAAAGACGCTGAAATTAGGCCTTATTCCGGCTTGTGCGGCATATTGCCGAAGGATTCTTACGCAGAGAGAATGAAAAGTGCTGATATGAACGCCTCTGGATGCACCAAGAGCTAAAGCCCTTTGCCGCATTTCCTCGGCTGCCTTGTTTGTAAAGGTTATTGCGCAGATATTATAAGGATGGACTCCGCCATCAATAAGCGATGCGATACGATATGTTATGACGCGAGTTTTACCGCTGCCGGGGCCAGCAAGGATCAGCAGAGGGCCTTGTTTGTGGAAGACCGCTTTTTTCTGGGATTCTGTGAGATGTTCGATAAGTTTTTCATTGATGAGTTGTCCATGTGTCATTGTGATGTCTGGCCCTGCGTATCTTCGAGTTCACTGCGAAATTGTGTTTCCTGTTCTCTCAACTCTTTTTCGAGTTCGGGTCGTTCAACCTGAATTCGCTTCAAAAGACTCTGTCGAAGCTGTGCAGGATACTGTAGATCATTACAAAAGTCAAATACAGCCAGAAATTTTAACCGGCTAAACGGCGGCAAACTGACTCTGTTTTCATCAAATTCTTTATTATAGTGGTCATAAATTTCTTTTGCCATTTGTTCTCTCGAAAAAGCCGTTTCATCGTCACGAAGGGCATATCGAAAGTTAGCCTCACGCAAAAGCATCAGTATCATCTCGCTCGCATCATGAATACCGATTGATTTAGCTTCTTCGATAAACCGGCTTTTGGCAAAGACAATCAGCGACACTTTAAATTCATCTCGCGGATAAAGCGAACGTAATTGTTCATAAATCTTTTGGGCATGTTTTTCATGCCCCCCCTGATAGAACATCAGAACAGCGTTTATGAGCATATTGCGATGACCGTTCTGAAGTGATTCAACCGTCATCCTTTTTGCGGCGGAATATTCTTCAAGCACTTTCATCACCGCCGAATTGTATGGCTCAAACATTCTAAGATCAGGCCGCAGGAATATATCCTTTTCGGGAATGTAATCTTTTCTCTCGGTCAAACCGTTCGGGTCATTTTCTACTGGCGATTCGTAAATAAAAATCTTCCCGTACCGAAAAAGGTTTTGAAGGCTGTGCAAGACTATTCTGTCGGTATTTGTCTTGTTGATATTGAAATTGTCACTTGTAGCCTCGAGCCCCTTGACCGCCCAGTAAATAGCATGGCTGTCGGGATGTCGCCAATCCAACGGCAAATGCTTTCCGCTGTCCCAGTCAATAGGACCGTAAGTCTGATTGAGTTGTACCATCATCTCCGGTTCGAGCTTCCAGACTTTTCGCAATTGCCACGCCTTGGCAAAGACATCGAATTTCTGCATTGCCGCTGAGGTTCGATAAACATCAAGAACTTCGAAAACTTTGGGGTCGAAACGGACAGGGTTTTGTCGTAATGAAAGATATTTGGCGGGAAGCTGGTCATTTAGAACAAACGTGCTATCAGCCTGATATAATGCATCGAGAAAAACGGCAACATTAGGATCACTGACCAAAATATCCAAATCTTTAGGAGTCGCAGCAAGCGAATCAAAAAACTGTTCATCAGCATTGCCCAATAGAGGTGCGATGCTTTCCGCAAGCCGAATCTTATAATATTTATGCGCGTCGTCGGTCACGTCGCCGATCTTATGCTGGAAAATACGTCCAAGCTCCTGGTAAAGATCTATCGATTTAGGATTGAGTGGGATGCCCTGGTCACGCAGCAGTTCGTAACCGTTCTTGACCCACTTCCATCGCTGATCGGCCTGTGCCGCCGGTATCGCAACCGATATATTATACGCCATATTCCAGGCCTGAAACTGCCAGACCGAAGCGAATCGAGGCTGAAGTGTAGTTATCCAGTCGGCCAACTGTTTCGCATCAAAGAACTGTCCTTTTTCTTTGAGCTTGTCCGCTCGCATCCAGAGAATATCGACCACCAATCCGCGAAACGCCCCCATAGCCACCGTAGCGAAAGCAAGTGATGGCGGGGCATTTTTGAGCGGCTGATCGCTGCTGATAAGCTTCATTTCTTTTCGCTGAGAGTTTATATAATTCAACTGCCCAGACGCTGCGATAAGCAACGCCGCCGCTATAACTATACAAAAAAAACTGATTAATCTGTCACGAGTTTTCATATTTATACCGTAATCCGGGCGATCTCCTTGAAGTGGAAAATTATCACCGCCCCGATAAGCGGCACCATGGATTGCAGGCACAGCATCAATAAAACAACCTTCCCCAGCAGCGGCCAACCGATCAATCTGGCCGAAACAATATAAGAGGCTGGATTGTATTTATCGAATTGAGGGATAAGCTGGATCAAAGGTTTTACCGTGTAATTATAAATACCGGTTGCGTTTTGGCCCAGATAGTCAAAAGACTCGATTACGAATCCGCTTACGGTTGCCGTAAAAAATATCATCAGGCACAGTAAGATCGCCACCGGAAACGACAGGAAACTGGCTGCCAATGTACCAAGGGCAGCGAGAAATATCAGCCGCAAAAATATTAATATAGCCGCGCGGAAAAAATTGGCGGTAAAACTGTCGGTTTTATACAGCACCTCTAAACCGTCTTCGGGCGGAAAAATAACAACAGTATTGTTAAGAGGGATATTGATAAACGCGATACCAAGATATCCATCGGCAGCAACTGCGCTGGCAGGAACTTCGATCTCGTAAAAAGTGCGTATAAGATCTTTTCGATTGAACTCGAAGACCGGATTTATCATTGCAGTACCGTATTGTATCTGGCGAATGTCGCCCACAAGCCATTTACTGTATAATTGCAGATCCGGTGGATTTATCGAAACATCATATTTGAACCTTATAAAAAGACTTTTCCTCGGGTCGATGGGTTTGAGGTTATTGAATTCCCACAAAATATCATACCCAACCGGAACAGCCCTTTTTTCCAGCTCTTTTTGCTTTTGCAACTGGTTCAATATCTGCTGTTTGGTCATATTCATCGACAACTGGCCGGACTTCTCCAGTTTTTCATAAGTCTGTTTTACTTCCTCAGTGACATCAGGAATGATTGGCTTTAAACTCGCCCGTGCGGTAAAGAATTCGTTGTCAAGCTGGGCTTGCTGCTCCTGGGTAACATGTCCAAATTTTGGTATAGCCAGAGCCAAACCATAAATAACAGCTGAAAGCACCAGAAGTAAAAACGCGTCGAGCAGTATGACTCCGAACAGTTTGCCCAAAATAAGCTCAAAACGCCTTATGGGCTTGGTTATCACCATAAAAATCTGCCGCTGTTGAAGGTCGCTTGTAAGTGTATATATTGACACCACTATCGTGAAAATCGCAAGAAGAAAACCAGTCAGCGACAAGCCGTAACTTACGAATGTCTGAAGCTTGCCCTTAACCGTGCCATCGCCCGTCATTGTCCAGGCCATAAGCGGCAAAAGCACCACCAGTACCGCAAGGAATACGTAGGCGATTTTCAGCCTGAAAGCCTGTCTTATTGTATTTTTGGCTACAGCCCGGATATTGCGCATATTACTCCTCGCGCTGCCGGCTTTCAGGGGTATTTTTACCTGTGAGCTGGTCAAGAATGGAAGTGTTCGCTTCATTATCTTGTTCTATCGGTTTTGGTTCTTCGGTGCCGCTGTCGTTTTGAGCAGACTCAGGTATGTTTGTTTCTGCGTGACCTGTCAAATTGGCAAGCAGTTCGTTGTCTGGCTGAGAAGCGGTTTTTTTCTCTTCGCTTTTGTCAACGGAATCAAGTTCCATTTCGCTTTCTTGCCCCGAAACAGTTGCCGAAACAAGTTTATCCAGTATGCTTTCCTCGGCAGACTGTGCGGTAAGGAAATTATCGATGTTTGTTGTGCTGTAGGCTCCGCTGGTCTGCTTTTGCTGCTGCTGGGCAGCGGCAACCGTATTGATAAAGAAAGTTTCCAGTTTCTCCATAGGCGATGTAATTTCAAAGTTTGGGTTCTCATCTTCGACGATACGCCGTATCTTCTCTACGGCCTGTTCGCTTAGTCTGTCGGTGACGATCTGGCTTTTATTTGATTTTTGCAGAAGCTCGCGAACATTGCCTTCGGCCTGAACTTTTCCGCCGTACAGTATCGAAATTCGATCGCATACGTCTTCGACATCGGCAAGCAGGTGACTGCATAACAGGATTGTTTTGCCGCGTTTTGCAAGCTCGAGAATCAGATCTTTGATCTGGCGGGTTCCTATCGGGTCAAGCCCCGTGGTAGGTTCGTCGAGAATGAGCAGATCGGGATCGTTTATCAATGCCTGCGCAAGCCCTATGCGTCTGGCCATACCTTTTGAAAACGTCCCCACTGGCCTGTTAGCCATCGCCTTTAATCCGACCATCTCCAGCAAGGCCTCGATACGTGTTTTGCGAACTTTGGATGGAAGGCCAAAAAGCCTGCCGTAAAAATCCAGTGTTTCCCGTGCGTTAAGATATTTGTAAAGATACGATTCTTCCGGAAGAAACCCTATCCGGTTGCTGACTTTCGAATCGGAACAGTCGCCGCCAAGAATTATATACTTACCCCTTGTTGGATGAAGCAGGCCGAGCAGCATTTTTATGGTAGTTGTCTTGCCGGAACCATTCGGCCCCAATAAACCGAAAACCTCGTTATGTCGAATCTGTAAATCAAGCCCGTCAACAGCCGTTACTCTGGCCCTGCCCCAAAGATCGGCAAAAATCTTGGTCAAACCAAATGTTTCAATCACATAATTCATAAAAACCCTTACGGATTAGACGGTATGAGGTTCGTGTTCAAGTTCCTCGCCGA
The DNA here is from genome assembly GCA_028715705.1 of Phycisphaerae bacterium. Lineage (GTDB taxonomy): Bacteria > Planctomycetota > Phycisphaerae > Sedimentisphaerales > Anaerobacaceae > JAQURJ01. The sequence continues at coordinate 6,510 of JAQURJ010000049.1, forward strand.
ACCGCACAAGCCTGGCGCTGTTAAAGACCACTATCAGCGAACCAATAAAATGCAGCCCTGCGGCATATATCGCCGGAAGCCATGCAGCCGCTGCCGCAATAACGCCTAAAACAATGAACAGAACGCCGAAAAGAAGATTTTGATTGATCACTCCACGGGTTTTGCGGCTCAGTTTAACAAGGAACGGAAGACGCTTCAGATCGTTGCTCATAAGGGCGATAGATGCCGAATTGATGGCTACGTCGCTTCCTGCCGCACCCATCGCGATGCCCAGATCACCTGCCGCAAGCGCTGGTGCGTCGTTTATTCCGTCGCCTACAACGGCAACAGTATGACCCTGATTTTTTATCTGCTCTACAATAGCCAGCTTATCCTGTGGAAGACAATGTGCCTTAAAGTCTGTGCAGCCAAGCTCCGTCGCGACACGATTAGCCACTTCATGCCTGTCGCCGGTCAGCATTGTTACTCTCTTTATCCCTATCTCTAATAGTTCCGCAATGGCCTGACGGGCTTCGGGACGAGTCTTGTCCTGCAACCCTATCCATCCGATACATTTTGAATCGCTCGCCACATAAAGCGTACTGAATCCCTGCTCCTCATGCAGTGACGGATCAGGCACAGTGGCGGTATCAATCTGGTTTTCCCGCAGGAATGTGTCACGGCCAACCATTATCCTGATCGACTCAACTTTTGCGCTTACACCTTTGCCCGGAACTTCTTCAAACGCAACCGAATCAGGCAGCGTCAGGTTCGCTTCTTTGGCGACCTGCTGCAATGCCCTTGCGGCTGGGTGTTTACTCATTTTCTCCGCAGCCGCGGCAACCAACAGAAGCTCTGCTGGCTCTACGCCTTCCGCTGGCGTCAATTTGGTAACATATAACCGCCCCGTGGTTACGGTTCCGGTTTTATCAAATATCATTGCGGTCATCTTTCCCGCGATCTCAAGGTCTGCGACATTTTTTACAAGTATGCCCAACCTTGCCGATGCCGAAATAGCTGCCACCATAGCCGTGGGAGTAGCCAAAATTAAAGCGCAAGGGCAGGAAATAACAAGTATGGTTATCGACCTGTTGATGTCGCCTGTAAAAAACCAGACTATAGCGGCTATCATAAGAATCGTAGGCGTGTACCATTTTACATAAGTATCTATGATGCGCATAATCGGTATCTTGGTCTGTTCGGCTTGTATAATTAAAGACTGTACTTTACCAAGCGTCGTATCTTTTCCGGCTTTGGTAACTTTTACATCAAGAACACCGTTCAGATTATTCGTTCCCGCAAATACCTGCATCCCGGGCACTTTATCCGCAGGCAGGGATTCACCGGTAATAGTCGCTTCATTTACCGAACTTAGGCCTTTCACAACCTCGCCATCGGCCGAGATATTGTCGCCGGGACGCACACGAATGATGTCACCTACATGAAGTTCGGATACTTTTACTTCTTTTTCTGACCCATCGGGCTGTATTCGTTGAGCCTTGACTGGTGTAAGTTTTATCAATGATTCGATAGAGGCTCGTGCGCCAAGAGCGGTTCGCGTTTCCATAAGCTCACTGAGAAGCATGAAAAAAGCCACGATACCAGCGGTAAAATACTCTTCCGTAACAAAAGCCGCGACAATGGCAAGGGCGACCAATTCGTCCATATGTGATTCACGACGAATAAGACTCCCAATGGCATGGGAAATAATTGGCAACGCAAGGAACAGAGCGCCCAGCATCGCCAGCATCTTTGTCTGAACACTTTCGGCGCCATATACGTAATGGGATACGCCGCCGCAAACAAGAAGTGTTCCTCCCGCCAGCGTTCCCAGCAATGCCATGCTCACACGCACTTGCTTGCCGTGCGTATGCTCTACGTGAATATCGTCTTTTAAATGTAAATGCTCATGTGTCATAACGATTTATTAATTACTCCTTAAATCTTTATTTTTTCTCGCCATCCTGTTTCTTTATCGCCGGATCACGGTTAAGCATCACCCTGATTTCCTTTTGGCCTGCTGTATCTGAGGACTCAACGAGGATTTTTTCTTCCACCCCGGTAAGAACGATTTCGATGGCATCCTGATATATTTTCTGCAGAACAAGCTCCGGACGCTTTTTGTATTCAGGCAATATACTGGTAAGATAATCGGCATTTGCTTTAGTCGATTCAACTATCTTGGTCCTATAGGCTCTCGCTGCGGATAATTTATCCTGTGATTGACCGGCGACATTTGCCCACAACCAATCGACACGCTCCTGGTCGGTATTGGAGTTATGTATAACTTCGAGCAGCTCTTCGGCCACTTGTCCGGCTGTTTGGCTGAGGGTGTTTTCAGCGTAACCCTTAGCTTCGCTAACGGTTTTCTGGCTCGTCTGGCTTGCCTTTATCGAAGCGAGAAAAGCACTGTCAACCTGCCGCGGCCAGGTAATCGGACTTAACTGAACTGAATCTACAATTATACCGCTTTCTATAGCGGTCAATTTATCCTGGAGTAATCTTTTAACATGGGCAGAGATGGTTGCCTGATTATTGATAGTATCTTCGATAGTGTAATTTACCATAGCCGCAACAATCGCGCTGTCGGCAAGGTCCTTTAAAACGGGATTTATCGAGCGAACAATAACATTGAAGTAAACCTCACCCGGCTGGGGATTTTCAACATACATATTTTTGAGAAATCGTTCAGGATCGTCTATTCGATATATCAATTCCAGCTTGCAGTGGATGATGTTATAATCGCTGCCTTCGGAATCGGCTCCAGGCATATTGGCTTCGCTGCGAGTAAGAGTATAGCCGTCACGTACAGGGTCCAGAGGTTGGTCGATTCTTAAACTTATTTTCTGCCCTTGTGCCTCGGCCAGTTTCTCTTGTTCACTTTGATAATACCAGAATGAATCCACTAACAGGTTCACCTTTTTTTCAACTGGAATTTTTATAACCTCGTCGATTGGCGAGGGTAATACCCAGTGAAGCCCAGGACCAAGCAGCCGCTCCTCACCTATGCCGTGAATCTTGCCGAAATGCAGCACGATCGCCTTCTCGTTCGGCTCAATAACTGTTATTCCCGATGCCATAAATAAAGCTATCAGGATAAACATAATTATTTTAAGTATTACAAAGCTTATCCTTAGCGCATCCGACAACGATTTACCGGCAGCGTCAAGTTCAGGCTGCGGAATGGAACTGTTTGTTTTATTTTCGTTATCGTGATTATGATTATGGTTATGGTTATGGTTGTGATTATGCATAAGCGGCAAATTCCTTATGGGTTGGTTTTTTTACCAAGTTCGGGCATTTCCTTTAATAGCTTAAAAGGTTGGGTATCGGCGCTTATTACAATCGTCGAACGCTGCGCAAGTATCTTCTTCAACGCCTCGATATCCCGCAGGAACATGGCAAGCTGCGTATCCGCTTCAAGCATCTTGTAATATTGAGCGGCTTCGGCATCGCCCTGCCCCATAATCGATTTTGCCCTGGCGTCAGCCGCGGCAAGCAGTTCGGTTTTTTGGGCATCGGCTTCGGTGCGTATCTTCATTGCCTGCGCTTCGCCCTCGGCGATAGTGGCGTTGGTTTTACGCATTCTTTCCGCCTGCATACGGGCAAAAACTTCCTTGCTAACGTCGCTGCTGACTTTTAATTGCTTGATTCCCAGCGTTTCGATCGCTATCCCAAAATCATCGCTAACATTTCTCTGAAGGTCTGCAAGCATTTCATCTTGTATTTCAGTAAACCTGATCTTTGCCGGATCGCTGTTGACAAATTCGGAAAAATTGTGCCTTCCAATGACCCTGTTCTGTGTGTCTTTGGCCAGACTGTGAAGTTTATTTTCAGCTTCTTTTACAGTCCCGACAGCGGTATAAAATTTTAGCGGATCAGCCACACGCCAGATTACGTAAGTATTAACTATTATAGGTACTGCGCCTTTGGTGGTTGTCTCATCCAGAGACATCTCGAAATTTCTCATTCGCGAATCGAACTGGATTTTGTTCTCTATCGGGGAAGGCCACTTAAAATGCCAGCCCGGTTCGATGACCGGCCTGGTTGGCTTACCAAAAGTTGTCACCAGCGCAAACTCGGTTTCCCTGACCTGGAACGAAAACAGGTACAGGGCAAGAATGATCATTACAACTGCAACAAGAATAGTTACGGCCAGATTTTTCATTTATTTTGTCTCCTCAATGCCACTAATATCATAAAGACTTGGTGTGAGTTTTTCCTGCATATCAACTATATAAACTTGTGATTCGTCGCTTCCCGGGACAACGACGTACTTACGAATATTTTCAAGAGCTTCTTCCAGAGCCGCAAGTCTTTGCTGCTGCTTATAAAGCTCTTCCGAAGCCTGATTGGCTTTTACCTGCCCGGCGAAGCGCTCTCCCGTTCCCTTTGAAGATTCCACCCTTTCAAAAGCATAGCTTTTCGCCTCCCGCAAAGTCTTGAAAATTATCCCCTGTGCATCCGCAAACGCCTTGTCAAGTTCCGAGGCCAGCATTTCGATTTGTTCATTGTCCCCGCGATCTTTAGCTTTCTGGTATTTGTCCGCCAGAAGATACAGATATTGTGCCCCATCGACCGACCCCGCCATAAAGCTCAAGACCATATTGCGCTCCGCCTGTGCTCCAAGTATCAACGCCTGCTTTTTCTGCACGCTGCCCACTACCTGCTGATAATCCGCCGCCACCTCAGTAGGAGGATGTATGCCGGCAAGCCCTAAAAATACAACCTCAATACCAAGACCGGCCTTATCTGCCGCGGCCTGAATATTTTGCGTTAGAATTTCCTTTGCATCCGATCGTCCTGCGCCGAGAAGACTTCTCTCAAGTTCCACACCGTCAACTTCAATAGTTGTGTTCGCCGCGAATCTCGTAAGCTGCTGATAGCATATCTCTTCAAGCCGCTGTTCGGAATCCCGATGCTTATACAAAAAATCGGGCAGACTCTTTATCCGATACTGAACCGGAATTGCCACCATAACTGTACTAACTGGCACCGCTTCACTCTGCGTCCCGCCCTCCCTGCTGGCAACAAGCAATTGAAATTCTTCTTTATAGTGCGACTGTCCCCAAAGTTTAGGCTTCATATGAAGCACTTCGCCCGTCTTAGGGTCTGTCTCTGGAATATAACCTATCGCTATCTCTTTTACCTTTTTGGTTGGAAGCTTATACACAATCTCTATCGGCCAGGGCCACTTGAAATGCAAGCCGGAATCCAAAACTTCGATCTGTCCCGATTCGTTCTTCACCGGATTTCCAAAATGTTCTACAACCGCCTCTTCATCGGCGCCAACAATGGTAACTGCGCTTAACAGATACAAAACAAGCGCCCCGAAAAGTATAAGAGGCACAATTGCTTTCGACAATAATTTATAAAACCACGTCTGTGAAACTTTGAAGCCGAACTGATAATCGATCGCGCTTGCCGCCGTATGAACGATAGCGCCAGGCTCATTGATGATCCCCAGCAGCCGGCTGTCAAAAGACGCTCGGCTGTATTGACCTTTGATTCGAGGTCTATAAATATCGAAGACGGTATTCAGAGACGTTTCGACACCAATCACTATCAGAATGATTGGAATTGCCCACGCAAGAATATTTAGCCCGAGAAATTTATTAAACTGGGCAAACGCAAGAGAAATAGCCAGTGTAAAACATATAACCGCGACCGCCAAAAACATGCTCCCGCCGGCTCGCAAAGGTTTCCAGTTAAGCTGAGACGACATTCCGGTAGCGTAACGCGAGATAAGAAAACTGAGGAACGCGACAGAGGTCATTCCGATCGCCGCAATCAGGGCGCCTTGTACTTCAGAAAACGGCTCGATGGTTCTTAAAATAATCGCACCTAAAACCAATTGATAAACCGCGATCAGAGCCGCCAGAACAGGTACTGCCCATTTTTCAAAAGTTGCCAGCCTCCGCTGGGCGCCTGCCATTAATGCCTCCTGCTCCTCTTTTGCGGCAAAGATGGTCGAACCGCCCCTGGACTTTTCTATCTGGCTCATATCCAGCCGCTCCTGCTCGGCAAGACGGCGAAGATGAAATTGCAGGCCGAGTACCAGCCACACAAATACAGCCGATAGTATCAGCCAGCTTGCGGAAGTTACCGAAGATATTCCACTCCATCGCCCCATAAAGAAAGCGATCAGGAAGAATACGATGCTCAGAAAAAAAGAGACCCAGGCTAAAATTTCTGCACGTTTTGATGAAATAGCCATATCAATCCTGTTTATTGTGAACAAAATAATCCATTACTAAGTAATCACGATTGTATTTGAATACATGGTTGTTTATTTGTGAAAGCTTGATAATATAACACTAAATATCGCCTTAGTATAGACAGTTTACTAATTTTTAACCCGTTTGTTTACTAAAATTACAACATATTGTTCGATTTTACGGTAACTTTTATGGGCAAATTGTTTACGATAGCCAAAAACACCTTTACAGAGGCGATTCGCCAGCCGGTTTATTCCGCAATCATTATTACTGCGTTACTGTTAATTTTCCTCAGCCCGTCCCTGACAATGTACACCATGAGCGAAGACAATAAGCTGTTGCGAGAACTGGGGTTATCTACACTCTTCTTGGCTGGTTTGTTCGTGGCGATTTTTTCCGCTTCGGGGGCCGTTGCCGAAGAGATTGAAAATAAGACCATTACGACCGTAATGACCAAGCCAGTAAAACGGCCGATATTCATAATCGCCAAATTTTTAGGCATCTGTGCTGCAATCGCACTTGCCCATTATATATGCACCATCGCTCTTCTAATGGCAATACGCCACGGAGTTTTAGAAACTGCCTCCGATACGCACGACCGGACCGTAATAGCCGCAACAGCGGCGACCGTAGGCTTAACATTGATCCTAACTGCTTTCTTAAACTATATTTATGACTGGAAGTTCTCTTCGACGGCAATAGTTCTATTGGCCTTTTTTGCCACAATTTCAATAATATTCCTGGCATTTATCGATAGAGACTGGAAATTTAATCCGGCTGGCAATGGAATAAACACCCTCGATGTCTGCGGCTCGATTCTATTACTGTTCGGCATGCTGATAATGGCCGCATTGGCCGTAGCGTTCTCAACAAGGTTCAATACCATCATAACATTGTGTCTCTGTCTGGGCATATTCCTGCTCGGCCTGATAAGCGCTTACATTTTCAGCCGCTTCGCCGAACAATACTTTTGGGCAAAGGCTGGGAAAATGCTCATACCGGACTTGCAGGTATTCTGGATTTCCGATGCTATTTATGAAGGCAGTCCAGTCCCGTTAAAGTATCTTTATATAGTCGCTTCCTACGCTATCTGCTATTCAGCGGGAATTATCTCACTGGCCATAGCCGCCTTCCAAAGACGCCAGGTCGGCTAAGACCCTATAAATTAAAGATTACGGCGGTTTCGTCGCAATTCATTTGCTTTGGACACCGGGCACAATCCTGCCACACCTTCATGGGTAGCGAATCTTTGTCAATAACCGAAAAACCCTGTTTTTCAAAGAATAAAGGGGTCAAAGTCAGGGCAAAAACCTTTTGTATCCCAAGTTCACGCGCCTTTTGGACGCTTTTTTCAACGAGAGCCTTGCCTACCCCCCTGCTGGAGTTTCCTTCACAAACTGCGATGGATTTTATCTCCGCCAGATCAGACCAGCATATCTGCAGCGAGCAGCAGGCCAGAATTTTGCCACCATCATCGGCTACAATAAACGTCTGAAGGTTCTCGTAGATATTCGCAAGAGAACGGAAAAGCATCTTGTCGTGCTCGGCATAATAGTTTATCAGCCGGTATATTTCCCCGGCATCCGAAATTTTTGCGTCTCGTATAATCATGCAAAGATTATAAAAACTTCTTTCATTCACACCAATAAAAAAACCTCCAGCAATAAAAATGCGAAAAAAAGCTGGAAAAAGCGAGGTAGACCACTAAAATAGCCGGATTATGAAATTTATCCTTATAGACAAAATAATAGAACTTCAGCAGAATAGCCGCATAAAGGCCGTAAAAAGTCTTTCGATGGCCGAGGAATATCTGGGCGATCATTTCCCCGCTTTCCCCGTCCTGCCGGGTGTACTTTTGCTGGAAGGCATGATAGAATCGGCGTCCTGGCTGGTTCGCCGGTCGCAGGATTTTGCCAATAGCATGGTTTTGCTCGAAGAGGCAAGGAACGTAAAATATAAAAGTTTCCTAAGCCCCGGCTCGACAATAGAATATGATGTCGAGGCAAAAACTATCGAAGATAACGTCAGCAGCTTCACAGGCAAGGGCGTCTGTAATGGAGAGATGATTGTCGAGGCCAGATTTGGACTGCGGCATTTTAATTTAGCCGACCAGAATTCCGCAATGGCTGAATTTGACGCGATTGTGATAGAGAACCTTAAAAAAAGATTTGAATTGCTCAGTAAATGAGCCTGTTGCATAAATAATTGCCAGGAATTGCTCTTTTAACAAGTGAATAAATCCAGTTTTTCGGTTATAATAGACTTAACGGATTGCTAAACATGTAAAGGACTACGAGATGGCTTACA
>JAQURJ010000050.1 GCA_028715705.1 Phycisphaerae bacterium
GGGCCAGAAGTGCCCGTGCGTGCCCCATAGAAAGCTGCTCGTCGATTAGCATTTGACGCACCTCTTGCGGTAAGTCCAGCAATCTCAAATAGTTAGCGACAACGGAGCGATTCTCACCAAGCCGTTCGGCAGCCTCTGTCTGTGACAATGAAAACGTGCTAAGATACTTTTGATATGCCCTCGCCCGCTCGAGCGGATTCAGATTAGAGCGATGAATGTTCTCCACCAAAGCCAGTTCTAATAGCTGTTCATCCGTAGCCTCTCTGATAACAGCCGGTATATCTTTAAGCCCTGCAAGTTCGGATGCCCGCAGCCGACGTTCACCGGCTATGAGCTGGTAACCGTCCCCAGCTTTTCTTACCACAATTGGCTGAATTACCCCGTTTGCCCGTATTGAATCAGCCAATTCGACCAATTCGGTCTCATTCCAGGTCGTTCGCGGCTGATATGGATTAGGCTCGATAGCGTTCAGCGGTATCTGGCGCATGGACTGCGAAAGCCGCTCTTTAGTGGAAAAATCCGCTGTTTGGGGTTCATCTGGCGTTGGCATTGACAGCGTTACCGACCCAATCAGTGCTTCAAGCCCCCTTCCGAGGTGTTTTGGTCTTTCCTTCTTGGTCATTTTTCACTCCTTTGAAAAAGTTGTGGCCGCCCTGCCACACCAGGGCATCCTGCAATTATTTCGGTCATTATTACTTTAATCAATCACACTTTGCCAGAAAAAAACGGCAAAATCCGAAAATTTTGTGTTTCACGTGAAACAGTGGGCACGGGCAGCAGGGAATCAGGTTACCAGAGGGAAGCGATTCAGGCTGTTAGGGCAGCAGAGAATAATAATGCGATCAACCCGTATACCACAAGTTTAATTCGATATGTACGGTGTTGCGGGAAATGTTCCATGTGGAACACTCTTTTTACATGCAGTAGGGGACTAATGCTGATTTGTTAGTTTGGTATATAGCAAATATGTTTGCTCTTGCATTTATTTTTACAAGGTGCTATTTTGCAAATATTAGAAAAAACCCTTTCGGAGGGCAAAAAATGGCAAATTTGCTTTTAACCATGATGCCAGTACCGATGGAACTGGTGGTAATCGCCTTGATCTTTCTGGCTGTTTTTGGAATTCCGCTGGCGATTGTGGTTATATTAATAGTTTTCGCCATTCGCCGCCGCCGCAAAGTCGCCACGCAAATCCAGCTCAAGATCGCCGAGCTCGAAAGCCAGATCGCCCAGCTAAAAAATCGCAATGATTAAAGAGCAAGCCGCTGCCAGGCCGAGAACTTATCTTGTATCTGCGCGTAAAACGTGCTATAAGCTGGTTTTCTAATCCTGTTACAACAAGGAATGTAAAATGGAAACATCTGAACTTAGAAACGCCATCGAAGAACTCTCGGCTCGGATGCACGCTGTCCGGGACTGGCTTTGACTTACCCACTAAAAAGGCACGCCGCTGTGAACTTGAAAAGCAAATGGAAAATCCCGCATTCTGGGACGATCCGGATACCGCCCAAAGAATAGTCACCGAGCTAAGTGCTCTAAAAAGCGTTATCGACCCTGCCGAAAAGACCCTGAAAAACATTGAAGATGTCGCCGAGCTTTTCGAACTTGCCGAAGCCGAAGATGACGACGCCACGCTGCAAACTATCGAAGCCGAATTAACCGACCTTGAGGCAAGGTGCGATAAAATCGAGCTTACCGGCCTGTTAAACCGCCCTGAAGACATCAAACCATGCTTTTTCTCCATCCACGCCGGAGCCGGAGGCACCGAATCATGCGACTGGACAAACATGCTTTTGCGGATGTACACCCGCTATTTTGAAAACAACGGCTACAAATACGAAGAACTCGACATCACCCCCGGCGAAGAAGTCGGCATCCGCTCGATAACATTGCGAATCGCAGGCGCATTCGCCTTCGGTAAACTCTCCTGCGAGACCGGCGTCCATCGCCTCGTCCGCATCAGCCCATTTGATTCCAACGCCAGACGCCACACAAGTTTTGCCGCTGTGGACGTTATCCCCGAATTCGAAACTGATATCGACATCGAGATCGACGATGAAGACCTGCGAATCGACTTTTTCCGAGCAGGGGGGGCCGGCGGCCAGCACGTAAACAAGACAAGCTCCGCTGTTCGCATCACACACAACCCATCCGGCATCGTTGTCCAGTGCCAGAACGAACGCAGCCAGCACAAAAACAAGGCGCAGTGCATGAAAATGCTCAAATCAAAACTCTACGTACTTGAGCAGCAGAAACGCGACGAACATATCGCCAAACTATATGGTGACAAAGGCCAGATCGCCTGGGGCAGCCAGATACGCAGCTACGTCCTCCAGCCGTACCAGATGGTCAAGGACCACCGCACCGACCACCAGACCGGCAACGTCAATGCCGTTCTTGATGGCGAGATAGAACCGTTCATCGAGGCCTATCTTCGCCACCGCGCAAAAACCAGAAATAAACAATAATTCTCAAAGGAGCTTTTGAAAACGGCGACTTGAATATATAGAAATGAAATTTGGCTGCAACCTTGTCATTGCGAGCGAAGCCTGCCTTGAGCTTGTTGAAATGGCGAAGCAATCTCACGGTTTTGAATATTTTGTTTTGAATTTATTATTTTTTGTCATTAGAATTTGTTTAGAGTTTAGAAATGAGTGCTTAGAATTTTGGTTATAGCGGCTTTGCCGCATAAGTTAATCAATAGTTAAAAGGATTGAAAAATGAAACAGATCATCAACGTCACCGTCAGCGCGCAAAAACAGGATTTCTCAAAAGCCAAAGCCCAAATGCTTGCTCTCGCCCTATTCAGCGATTCGATTGAGCAAACCGCAAAGCAGCTCGACAAAAAAGTCCCCGGCATCGCAGCCGTCGTGAAACTCGGTGACTTCAAAGGCAAATCCGCTTCGACCACTCTTTTCTATACTGATAAGGGCGATTCGAAAAGGGTACTGCTCGTTGGACTGGGCGAAAAGGATAAGCTCACTAGCGACATACTCCGCAACGCCGCAGCCACAGCCGCCAACACCGCAGTATCTTCCAAAGCCGTGACGCTCGCCTTCGCTATCCCACAGGAACAAACCAAAATAGACACGGTAGCAGCAGGGCGGCTCATAGCCGAAGGAATCCACTTCGGCGCCTACCGCTACGATGAATATGTCACCGGTGACAAAAAAGAGAACGGCCGCATAAAGGCTTTGAAAGCGACAATTCTCGATACAAACGCTGCAGCTGTTCGTTCTTTGAGTAAAGGTGTTAATACCGGTGACATTATAGGACATTCACAATCTCTTGCCAGAACCATCGCCAATCGCCCTGGCAACGTGATAAATCCGCCGTCGCTGGCAGCCGTCGCAAAACAGGTCGCAAGAGAAACAAAAGGTCTTACCTGTACCGTCCTCGACGAAAAGCAATTGAAGCAAAAGAAGATGGGCGGAATACTGGCTGTCGGTTCAGGCTCGGCAACGCCGCCGCGGCTTATTATCCTTAAATACCGACCAGCGAAAGTAAAAAAGAACACCCCCATCGTCGGCCTGGTGGGCAAGGCAATCACTTTCGACAGCGGCGGCATCAGCATAAAGCCCTCGCAGGGTATGCAGGATATGAAGTTCGACAAATCCGGCGGCCTGGCGGTGCTGGGGACAATGAAGGCTGTTGCAGAACTTAAGCTGCCGATTAAAGTCTTCGGCATTATTCCCTCAGCCGAAAACATGCCGAGCGGAACAAGCTGGCGACCAGGTGACATTGTCACCACATTCAGCAAAAAGACTGTCGAAATTCAGAACACCGACGCCGAGGGCCGAATGATTCTCTGCGATGGAATTTATTATGCGGTGACACAAAAGTGCGATTTCATTATTGATATCGCTACACTGACCGGCGCGTGCATGGTCGCGCTGGGCAAATACAAAGCTGGCCTGATGAGCAACGATGACGAACTGATAAAGAACATCGAACAAGCCGCCAAAGACAGCGGCGAAAACGTCTGGCATCTGCCAAGCGGCGATGAGTACGCCGATGAAATGAAATCAGAAATAGCCGACCTCAAGAACATCGGCTCACGGTGGGGCGGCGCATGTTCAGCCGCGGCTTTTCTCGGACAGTTCGCAGGTGACAAAAAATGGGCGCATATTGATATGGCCGGAGTCGACCTCTTTGAGAGCGGAAAAAAATACGCCGCGTCAGGTTCAACCGGCTACGGCGTCAGACTATTAACTGCTTTTGTCCAAAACTTGTGCAATAAATAACAGAGCGACATTCGCCACTAACCTTGTCATTGCGAGCTTGTCGAGACAGCAGGAATCCACCGGTAGGATGGGCAAATTTTTGCCCATGCGGTCTTTTAAAATCTGCGCTCATCAGTGTTAATCTGTGGCTAAACGGCTGTTTAACCTTAGCGTTTATTCGTGTTCATTAGCGGTTAAATTCGGCTGTTAAAATTTCTACGAACTACGAACCAAGAACCACTAACTATAACCCTAAATAAAATATATTTTCAAACCCGCCCGGATTATTTTATAATCATTCAATCGTAACTATTTGAAAAAATATAAGTTAAGGTACTAAAATGACTGAAAAACCGTCTATCGATATCGAAAAAATCGAAAAAGCTGTCCGAATGATACTCGAAGCCGTCGGCGAGAACCCAGACCGCGAAGGCCTGCACGATACTCCGGCTCGCGTGGCTCGAATGTACGGCGAGCTGTTAGCCGGTATGCGCGAAGAGCCGCAAAGGCATATCAAAAAGGTATTTACAGAAAAGTACAACGAGATAGTCCTGCTGAAGGACATCCCATTTTTCAGTATCTGCGAGCACCACATGATGCCATTCATCGGCAAGGCAAACGTCGCCTACCTGCCCAACGGCAAGGTCCTCGGCGTCAGCAAGCTGGCCAGCATCGTCGATTCATTCGCCAAACGCCTCCAGGTTCAGGAACGCCTCACCAGCCAGATAGCCGACTTCCTCATGGAAAACCTTCAGCCGCAGGGCGTCGCCGTCGTCATGGAAGCCTCCCATAGCTGCATGACCATCCGCGGCATCAGGAAGCCAGGCTCCGAAATGATAACCTCGGCGCTGCGGGGGATTTTCATCCGTGACCCCAAGAGCAGAAGCGAAGTGATGACTCTGATGCACCGTACATAAAGCGTACCGCGTGCCGACTTGGTGCGTACTGCGTAAAGGCAATAATGCATAAACTGAGTAGAAAAGTCAGGTTTTCAATAAATCCATTCCTAACGGACGTAAGTGTCGGCTCTAACAGCTTTTGCGCAAAACCATCCGGCGAAGGGCTGGCGATCTACCTGGAACTGCTTATCAGCTTGGCTGGCCAGGCCCACCCAGATACAGGTTTTGTCGTAAATGTAGTAGATATAGATAGTTGCGCACGTGAAACGGTCGTACCCATCATATCAGACCAGATAAAGCAGCGATACCGTCTCGGCCAGCATATAGACTTTACTCAACTCGTTTATTTACTTGAACTTGCGCAAGAACAACTGCAAGGAAAATTCGGCAAAACCATCACAACCGACATCGCCTTAATGCTAAACCCAAACCGCCGAATAGCCATTGATTGTGAGGAAAAAAAGATGACATATTATAGCGAGAAATTCGAGTTTGCGGCTATGCACAAATTATGGAACGATAAGTTCAGTGATAAAAAGAACTTAGAAATCTTTGGCAAGTGCGCAAATAAGGCTGGTCACGGGCATAATTATGTCCTCGAAGTAACCGTTAAGACTCCTCGCAACACCGATTTTCGGTACGGTGCGTTTGAAAAAGTCATCGATGACAACCTGATATCACTTATCGATCATAAGAACCTAAATACTGATATAGCCGGGTTTAATGAAAATCCTACGGTCGAAAATATTGCTGTTTTTGCCTGGAAAAAACTGGTTGAAAAAGTGGGAGGGCTGTTCAGTGTTACGGTTTGGGAAACTGATAAAACAAGCTGCACATATTACGGACCGTAATATTAAGCTATGTCCTTGTTTTGCCGATAGTTAGAAAAAGAAGCAACAAGTACGCGGTGCGGGTGTAATTGCCGCTGACGGGGACGGAGTCCAAACAGAACTAAATATGGAATAACTTCTTATGCCTAAAGTACTTATAACAGGGGGGGCGGGTTTTATCGGTTCGCATCTGGCCGAGCGTTTACTTAACCGCGGCGACAGCGTTGTCGTAATCGATAATCTCAGCACGGGCAGGCTTGAAAATATCGAACACCTTCGTGAAAACCAGCTTTTTGAGTTCATAAAGGGCGATATTTGCGATGCAAAGTTGATGAGAAAACTCGTCAAAGACTGTGACAGCGTGTATCATTTAGCTGCGGCTGTGGGGGTGCGGCTGATAGCCGAAGACCCGGTGCACACCATAGAGACCAACATCGGTGGCACTGAGGTGGTGCTGGATGTGGTCAATGAGTTCAAACGCAAAATCATAATTGCCTCTACCAGCGAGATTTACGGCAAAAGTGAGAAGGTGCCGTTCGGTGAGGATGACGACATTGTGTTGGGCTGTACGCAGATGAGCCGGTGGGCGTATGCGTGCAGCAAGGCTGTCGATGAGTTTTTGGGGTTGGCGTTTTACCGACAGTTCGGTTTGGAAGTTATTATCGCGAGATTTTTCAATACCATCGGCCCGCGGCAAAGCGGCCAATGTGGAATGGTCGTGCCGCGGTTTGTCAAAGCTGCTCTAAACGGCCACCCAATAGAGATTTACGGTACGGGAAAGCAGAGCAGATGTTTTTGTTATGTGGGTGATGTGGTGGATGCGGTTTTGGGGCTGATGGCCAGCGAAAAGGCTGTGGGGCAGGTTTTCAATATCGGTACTCAGGAAGAAGTTACGATTGAGCAGTTGGCTGATAAGGTGATTGAACTTACGGGCAGCGAGGGCAGTAAAAGGTTTATTGATTATAAAACCGCGTATGGAATGGAGATAGAGGATATGCAGCGACGAATGCCGAGCATCGAAAAGATAAAGAGAACCATCGGCTGGGAACCAAAGGTACGGCTGGAAGAGACACTGAAATTAATAATTGAAAGTATGAAGTAAGAAATAAGATAAATGATTGAAGCTGGTGACAAATTGAGTTTGGCGAAGTCGTATGTTTTAGTATTGGTGGTGTGGCTTGCGCTGTATGTGGTGACAATGGCACCGGGTGCGCTGTGGCAGGATAGCGGGATGTACCAATATCGAATTTGGAATAACGATATCGAAGGTAATCTCGGCATTGCACTAGCTCATCCACTTTATCATTTGATAGGAATAGCTTTCAAATATATCCCGGTCGGAGAATTTGCATGGAGAGTGAATCTGATCTCAGCCATATTCGGAGCGGTTACGGTTGCTAATGTATTTTTGCTTTTGCGGCTGGCGGTTAAAAAAATCGTGCCGGCTGTTGTCGGGGCGATGTCACTTGGTTTTTCATGGACGTTCTGGCAGCATTCGGCTATAGCGGAGGTTTATGTTTTATATACGGCTATTTTTACAGCGGAACTTATATTTGTGTTGAAATATGTCCAGACCAAAAAAATCGGCTATCTCTACTGGCTTGGACTTTTTAACGGGCTTTCTATCGCGAACCATAACTGGGGTTTTATCGCACTGGCCTGTTTTACGGTGTGGTGGATAATTCTCTTAGCCAAAAAACAGATACATATCAAAAATATATTTATCATTGTTTTACTTTGGATGGCGGGAGCGGTGCCTTATGAGTATTTAATAATTAAAAATCTCGTGCAGACGGGTAATCTTTCCGCAACGATAGCATCGGCATTATTTGGGAACAGCTTCAGCAATCAGGTTTTGAATACATCGCTTACATCACGAACCGTTTTAGAAAATATATTATTTATCGGCTATAACTTCCCGACACCCAACATTATTCTGTTCATAGCGGGACTAATCGCGGTTTACAAAATCGTTAAAGAAAAGACGTTTGCCAACATGCTTGCTGCGATTACGATACTTTTCTTTGTTTTCGCGTTTCGCTATAAGGTGCCGGACAGATACGCTTTTTTCGTTCCGTTCTATTGTCTGTTCTCGATCTTTATCGGGTTAGGAAGTTTCGCTTTTTTGGAAAAATTCACAGCAAAGGAATGGCCTTTCCTGGTAGTTCTTTTCGCATTGTTTACAATACCTGTTTATATGTATGCCCCGGCAATGGCTGAGAAGGCGAATATAAGTCTCGGTGTCAAAAGACAAATCCCCTACAGGAATGATTATACTTATTTTCTCCAGCCGTGGCAGATGGATAATGACGGGCCGCGGCGTTTCGCGACTGAAGCGTTGAGAGAAGTTGATTTGGATTCAGTTATTTTAGCCGATGGGACAACCGTTTACGCATTGTGGTATGTACAGCAGCTTGACGGTTTGCGAAAGGATGCGGCTGTTGTATCGGCACATGGCAGCTACGAAAGTCCCATACCTTATCCCGATGAAAGCAATTTCGAGAAGCTGTTTGAGGAAAAAACCATCTATGTGGTTTCGCCTGTTAAAGGTTATTGTCCGCAGTTTGTACTGGATAAATATGATTTTGAAAAAACCGGCGTTTTGTATAGAGTTGTGGAAAGACAGGCATTAGTTAATCAGCAGGAAATAATCTATGAGTAAAGTTGCGATAGTAAGGACAAGGCCGGAAACTGCGGTCGAGGATGTCAAGCGTGTTATTGCCCTTGGCGGGGTAAGCGATGCAATGGATAAAAGTGCGACGACGATATTGAAAAATAATCTTTCGTGGCATCTTATGTACCCAAGCGCAAACACCACACCGTGGCAATTGGAGGGGACGATACTGGGCCTGAAAGAAGCAGGCTTTGGCGATCTTATCTGCGTAGAGAACGAGACGGTGGTGACAAGCGCGAAGATGGGCGAGAAACTAAACAAGCAGCGGATTATTTGCGAACATTATAATGTCCCCATTAAATATAATTTCAAACCGCATGATATGAAGTGGCAGGTTTATGAGCCGAAAGCACAGATGCTTGTGCTCGACAAGATATTCCCGAAAGGGATAAAAATACCGGATTACTTTCACGGCAAAAATGTGGTGCATCTGCCCACAACGAAGTGCCATATCTATACCAATATAACCGGCGCGATGAAGAACGCGTTCGGCGGGCTTCTTAGTAATAAGCGGCATTACTGTCACTCGAAAATTCACGAGGCACTTGTTGACCTGCTGGCTATCCAAAAAGAGATACACACTGGAATTTTCACCGTTACGGACGGTACTACAGCCGGAAACGGAGCCGGTCCGCGGACGATGATACCGGTGCAGAAAGATATTTTCCTCGCATCCGATGATTGCGTGGCGATAGACGCGGTAGCCGCGAAGATGATGGGCTTTGATCCGATGGAACATAAGTTCATTCGGCTGGCGCATGAAAAGGGGTTAGGGGTCGGCAGGATTGAAGAGATAGAAATAGTCGGCGATGTGGATATTGAAAAGGAGAACTGGGGATTTGTCACCGGCAATAACGCGGCAAGCTGCGTTGGCAAAATGTTCTGGTTCGGGCCGATGAGGTGGCTGGAAAAACTGATGTTCCATACGCCGGTTGTTTATATGTTTATTTTAGCCTCGGCGGTTTATCACGATAGAATTTGGTATCCGTCGAAGGGTAAAAAGGTTGTCAACGAGTGGCTGGAGAATAGTCCCTGGGGACATTTGTTCGCTCATTATGAAGTTGGGAAAAAATAGCCACAGAGGACACAGAGATAAAAAGTTGAAATTATGAGAGGTTTTTGGTGATAAAAGTTATTTGCGTATGCGGGGCAAGGCCGAATTTTATGAAGATAGCGCCGATAATTCGGGCGTTCAAAGAAAGCGGTAAGTTCGAGACGCTGCTTGTGCATACCGGCCAGCACTATGACAAAAAGATGAGTCATCTTTTTTTCGATGAATTGAATATTCCTAAGCCGGATATTAATCTTGAAGTTGGCTCCGCAAGTCACGCGGTGCAGACAGCCGAGATAATGAAACGGTTCGAGCCGGTGATTCTTGAGCACAGACCTGATTATGTTCTTGTGGTCGGTGATGTCAACAGCACAATTGGCTGCGGGCTTGTTGCGGTGAAACTTGGAGTTAAGCTTATTCATGCCGAAGCGGGTTTGCGAAGCTTTGATCGGACAATGCCGGAAGAGATAAACCGGGTGTTGACCGATTCGATAAGTGAACTGCTGTTTGTTACCGAGCAGTCAGGTGTGGATAACCTTAAGAAAGAAGGGGTCAATAGTGATAAGGTGCACCTGGTCGGCAATGTAATGATCGATACGCTTTTGGCCAATAAAGAGAAGGCGGATAAAAGTGATATATTGGAGCAGCTGGGATTGGAGCCGAAAGAGTACGCGGCTATAACGCTGCACCGGCCAAGCAATGTTGATGACCCCGAAAAATTTGAGCAGATAATAGCCGCGTTCGAGGTTATCGAAAAGGAGATGAAGCTGGTATTTCCCATTCATCCGAGAACACGAAAAAACGCAGAGGGGACGGAATTGGGTAGGCGGATGGAAGCGATGAAGAATATGCTGCTCATTGAGCCATTGAGATATCTGGATTTTCTTTGCCTGACCAGCAATGCCGGATTGGTGATGACAGATTCTGGAGGAATACAGGAGGAGACGACGATACTGGGTGTGCCCTGTATGACGCTGCGTGAGAATACTGAAAGGCCGGTGACAATTACTGAAGGGACAAATCGGCTGGTGCATATAACGACCGAGGATATATTGAAAAATTATCGTGACATCCGCAATGGAGAAGTTAAGGGCACAATACCGCATCTTTGGGATGGCAGGGCAGCGGAAAGAATAGCGGAAGTAATTGAAAAGGCAGAAATAAGAAATTAGAAACAAAAAAAACAGAGGAACATTATGAAGGTGACAGTTGTTGGCGTTGGTTATGTAGGATTGGTGGCGGCTGGGTGTTTGGCCGAGGTGGGTAATCACGTTGTCTGCATTGATAACGACGAAAACAAAATAAAGCGGCTAAAGCAAGGACATATACCCATTTATGAACCCGGTCTCGAAGATATAGTCAAGCGAAATGAAAAGGCCGGCAGGCTGAAATTCACCACCAATCTCAAAGACGGTGTCGATCACAGTGTTATAATCTTCCTTGCCGTTGGCACGCCAAGCGCGGAGGATGGCTCTGCGGATATATCGGCTGTGCTGGAGGTAAGCAGCCAAATAGCCGAACTGATGGATGGATACAGGATAATTGTCACCAAAAGCACCGTTCCAGTTGGAACGCACAAGAGGGTAAGTGACATTATAGAAGAAAAAACCGAAAAGCCATTCGATTACGTCAGCAATCCTGAGTTTTTGAAGGAAGGCGCAGCTTTGGATGATTTTATGAGGCCGGACCGCGTGATAATAGGAACGGAGAATCCGGCTGTGATGGAGTTGATGAAACAGCTTTACCTTCCCTTTATGATGAAGCAAAGCCGCATAATGTTCATGGATCCGGCAAGCGCAGAGATGACCAAGTACGCCGCAAACGTGATGCTGGCGACGCGGATCAGCTTTATGAACGAGATTTCCAGCTTGTGCGATGCGTTCGGCGCAAATGTAGAGAGCGTGCGGAAGGGTGTCGGCAGCGATTCGCGCATCGGCAGCGCGTTTTTGTTCCCAAGCGCAGGTTACGGAGGAAGCTGTTTTCCGAAAGATGTGCGGGCTCTTATCTATATGGGTGACAAGAACAACTGTGAGATGAACATCGCCAAAGCTGCGAAAGAAGCCAATATACGACAGCAGGAAAGATTCGCTAAAAAAGTTATCGACTACTTTGGCGGCAAAAAAGGTGTACGTCTTTCCGTATGGGGACTTGCGTTCAAGGCAAAGACCGACGATGTTCGGGAGTCACCGGCAGTTTACTGCATAAGTAAGTTTCTGGAAGCCGGAATTGATGTCACTGCATACGACCCGGAAGCCAATGAATCAGGTAACAAGGCATTGGGCGGAAAAATAGCGACAGCCGATAACGCTTACGATGTTCTGGGCAGCCGTGACGCATTGGTAATATTTACCGATTGGCAGGAATTTCGCACACCGGAGTTTGGTGAAATTGCGGCGAAGTTGAAAAAGCCAGTTATATTCGACGGACGAAATTTGTATGATCCGGCGTATGTAAAGAAGCAGGGATTTGAATATTTCAGTATAGGGAGAAGATAGAAATAAGAGGTTAGAAGTAAGAGATAAGAAGGGAGCAAGATGGCGATACGTGACTTTAAAGAATTAAAGGTGTGGCAAAAATCACACGATTTAGTTTTAGAAATCTATAAAGCAACTAAATCTTTCCCACGTGAAGAACTGTACAGTTTGACAAGTCAGCTAAAGCGTGCTGTGGTTTCTGTTCCCGGCAACATAGCCGAGGGAGCGGGCAGAAACGGCAAAAGTGAATTGAAGCACTTTATGACGGTGGCAAATGGTTCTTTGAGTGAAGCCGAATATTATGTGTTGCTTTCTTTAGATTTAGAGTATATTTCTAAAAGTGGATTTGCCCGAATAAATGAAAAAATAATAGAAGTTAAAAAAATGTTGTCGGCTTACATCAGGAAAGTGGAAGCCGATTTGAAATGTAAACTCTAATTTCTTATTTCTAATCTCTTATGTCTAAAATATTTATTACAGGAGCAGCGGGATTTATCGGGTCGCATTTATGCCAGCGGTTGCTGGCTGGCGGCCGGGAAGTTGTCGGACTGGATAATTTCGATCCGTTCTACGATGAAAAAATCAAACGCGCCAATATAGCCGAATGTCAAAAGAAGAGCAAATTCACATTGATAGAAGGTGACATCCGCGACACTGAATGTGTCGAAAACGTTTTAAACAAAGGTGGATTCGACTGCATAGTTCATCTGGCTGCAAAAGCTGGGGTGCGGCCTTCGATAGAAGACCCGGCAGGTTATACGGATGTCAATGTGCACGGTACGGTTGTTTTGCTGGAGGCGGCGAAAAAGTTCAATATAAAAAAATTCATCTTCGCGTCAAGTTCGAGTGTTTACGGCAACAATAAAAAAGTTCCCTTTGCCGAAGATGACAACGTCGATTTTCCAATTTCGCCTTATGCGGCTACGAAGAAAGCGGGCGAACTTATCTGCCACACCTATCATCATCTCTGCCAAATGAATGTCACCTGCCTGCGGTTCTTTACAGTTTATGGCCCACGGCAGCGGCCCGACCTTGCGATACACAAATTCGCAAGGCTCATAGAAGAGGATAAACCTATTCCTGTATTCGGCGATGGTTCAACGCGGCGTGACTTTACCTATATAGATGATATTATTGACGGAATTGTCGCTTCCGTTGAAAAGTGCAGCGGCTATAGAATTTACAATCTCGGCGAGTCGAGGCCTGTCCGATTGGATGAGTTGATAGCCGCTATTGAAAACGCCATGGGCAAAAAAGCGATTATAAACCGCCTGCCCCTTCAGCCCGGTGACGTGGAACAGACTTACGCCGATGTAAGCCGAGCCGAAAAAGAGTTGGGCTACGAACCGAAAACTCAAATTACCGACGGTCTTGCCGCGTTTGTGCGGTGGTTCAGAAAGCAAAAATAAAAAATAAAAATTGTCGGTATTTTAGTGACCCATACACTTGATTTTTTATAAAAATTGTGTACAATGCCTGCCTTGTTTGTTAAAGTTTTATTAATTTTTTGCGAAGGAGGACAATCCTATGGGCAGGCAAGCAATCGTTTTATTCACATTTTTTACAATTTTCTTTGCAGGCGGTATGGCGAAGGGTGATTTTGACAGAATTCCGGTTTGCACCGATGATGCCGGGCAGATCAAACCGGATATATGCGGCAATATGATAGTCTGGGTTGACAAACGGGATGGAGCAAAGATATACGCTTACAATATAACTGCCCCCGAACCCAACGGCTTTATGATCTGTAACAGGGTATCAACCAAAGACTACCTGCGAGCCGGTGAAAATTTTGCTGTATGGCGCGACGGGAGCTCCCCGAATTACAATATTTACGCAGTCAATTTTGATGGCGACCTTGCTGGTTTTTCGGTTTGTTCGGAGTCAACGGATCAGGATTATCCCGCAGCAAGCGGTAGCTACATTGTGTGGAGAGACAAAAGAAATTATACCGCCAACGGTTATGATATTTATGGAATTGATATCTCAGGCGGGTCTGATTTCCCGATATGTACAAATACGAGTGGCCAGTATGCCCCGGATATTGACGGTAACACAGTGGTGTGGATGGACAATCGTAGTGATTCCGGTGATATTTACGGCTACGACCTTTCAACCCATACCGAGTTTCCTATTTGTACCGAAAGCGGACAGCAGCATTATCCAAGAATAAGCGGCAGCATCGTTGTCTGGCAGGATAGCCGCAATGGCAAAAACGATATTTACGGCATAGATCTTTCTAGCGGGCCGGAATTTATGATTTGCAATGATCCGTGCGAGCAAATTAACCCTGTTATACATGGTGATTTGGTCGTATGGCAGGATAAGCGTAATGACAATTCAACGTATGATATTTATGGATATGACCTTTCAACGCATACCGAACTT
>JAQURJ010000051.1 GCA_028715705.1 Phycisphaerae bacterium
TTGTTGACGGACTTTTCAAGGCGATAAAGCAGGAGATAATGACAAAAAAACGTATCCTGCTGGCATTACAGTTCAGAGGGATAATGAAGCGGATATATACAAAGTATGATTATCACGAATACGGCGGAGCCCCCCTGCTTGGTGTAAACGGGACGGCTATCATCAGCCACGGCTCCAGTAAGAGCCGCACTATTAAGAACGCTATCAGGGCAGCTAAAAAGTACGCAGGCCAGAAAGTGAACGAGAAGATCATCGAATATCTGTCCAAATCTGAAATTAAGGCCGCCGATGGATAAAAAAAATAGTCACCTGCCAGGTTTTACCGCTGCCGTTATTGGTTCCGGTTCATCTGCGCCATCTGCACAGTTGACTAACGAGGACCTTGCCGCAATGGTGGATACATCTGATGAATGGATCACCACCAGAACAGGCATAAAAAAACGTCATATAGCCAAAAACGGTGAAACAACCGCATCTCTTGCCTCAGAGGCGGCAAGAAAAGCCCTCGAATCGGCTGGTATGAAGCCGGAGGAACTCGAATTGATCATCGTTGGGACAATAACGCCGGAAATGGTTTTTCCGTCCACCGCCGCTTTTGTGCAGGATGCGATCGGGGCAAAAAACGCATGGGTTTTTGACCTTGCAGCGGCTTGCAGCGGGTTTATTTATTCGCTTGGTATCGCTCAGCAGTTCATTGAGACCGGCCAGCATAAAAATGCCCTTGTGATAGGTGCAGAGACCCTTTCTAAGATCGTGAACTGGAAGGACAGGGCAAGCTGTATATTATTTGGCGACGGTGCGGGTGCTGTTATTCTAAAAGCAAATAATGATGAAAAAGGTATTCTGCGAAGCCGAATGGGTTCCGACGGGAGCGAATGGGAAGTGCTTAATTGTCAGGCTTATGGTTCACGCAATCCTTCGCACAAACCGCTCGATGACCCAAATATGATCTATATGCAGATAAACGGTCGTTCGGTCTATCAGCAAGCCGTCCGCCGCATAATAGAAACCACCGAGCAATGCCTTGCCGACTGCGGGATGGGCTTTGGTGATATCGACCTTTTGGTTAGCCACCAGATGAATGCCCGTATCATAGAATCGGCTGCGAAAAGACTTAAACTGCCTGATGAAAAGGTCTTTATGAATATCGCTGAATATGGCAATACCTCGGCAGCTTCGGTGCCTATTGCGTTGGATGAGGCATTGCGCAGCGGCAGGATCAAATCAGGTGATATAGTCGTGTTAGTTGCGTTTGGCGCAGGGTTGACCTGGGGCGCAAGTGTCATTCGGTTCTAATCGAAAATAGTAAACATTGTCAGGATAAGCGAAGATGAAAACCGCTTTTTTATTTCCGGGACAGGGAGCACAAATAGTCGGAATGGGCAAGGATGTTGCCGCTGATTTCCCTGTTGCTGCGCAAATTTATGAAAAAGCGAATGATGTTTTAGGCTTCGATGTATGTAAAATATGCTTTGAAGGGCCGCAAGAGCAATTAAATACTACAACGATATCTCAGCCGGCGATATTTACCACCTCGGCGGCGATATTGGAGGTCATTAGAACCGAATCGGCAACGGCGTCTCTGGTTGCGGATGTAACGGCTGGTCTTAGTATGGGAGAATATACCGCATTGTACGCGGCGGGGTTGATCAGCTTTGAGGACGGGCTGTTATTGGTGAAAAAACGCGGTGAGGCAATGCAGGCAGCGGCAGAGGCAACCGAAGGTTCTATGGTAAGCATAATCGGCCTTGATGAAGATAAAGTTGGCCAGTTGTGCGAAAAAGCGGGAGAGGGGCAAGTTCTTTGCGGTGTTAATTTCAACTGTCCAGGGCAGATCGTTATAAGCGGTGAAAGGCAAGCGTGCCAAAGAGCCGGGCAGCTTGCAGCAGAATTTGGGGCGATAAAGGCGGTGCCGCTTGCTGTGGCGGGTGCTTTTCACACTGAATTGATGAAGCTTGCCGCTGACGCTCTTGAGTACGCATTAGGGCGGGCACAAATAAAAGATTCCGATAAAATTAAAGTTATTGCCAATATAAATGCCGATTACTATAAAAATGCCGAGACAATCAGGGCTGGGCTGGTAAAACAGCTTACCGGTGCTATTTTGTGGCAAAAATGTATGGAACGGCTGCTGGCCGATGGCGTTGAGGATTTTTATGAGATCGGGCCGAACAGGGTTTTGACCGGATTGATGAAAAGAATTAACCGAAAAACTAAGGTTACCAACCTTAGTACCGCAGAAGCGATAAAAGGATTGTTGAAAAAGTAAATTACGGAGAATTGAAATGGCAGAAAAAAGACTGGCGGTTGTAACCGGCGCGGCGAGGGGAATCGGAAGAGCGGTAGTACTCGAATTGCTAAAACAGGGACGCATAGTAGCTGGGCTGGACCTTAACGGCGAACAGTTAAAAGAACTGGAAAGCGTTGTAAAGGCGGCAGGTTACGAGTGCATTACCAAATGCGTCAATATTACAAATACAGAGGCTTTGACTCAAACTCTCGATTCTTTGGCTGATGAATACGGCGGGGTAGGGATTTTGGTAAATAACGCTGGTATTACCCGCGATAATCTGCTTATCCGTATGACGGATGAGGAATTTGATCAGGTTATAGCTGTCAATCTTCGCGCAGCCTTCGTTGCTACCCGTATCGCGGCAAGAACTATGATGAGAAATAAATGGGGCAGGATAATCAGCCTAAGCAGCGTGTCAGGCGTTATAGGAAACGCAGGACAGACCAATTATTCGGCCAGTAAAGCCGGTCTTATCGGGATGACAAAAACGGTTGCCCGTGAACTTGCCAAGAAAAATGTTACCGCAAACTGCATAGCACCGGGCTTTATAATCACTGAAATGACAGATAAATTGCCCGATATTGTCAAAGAAGGGGCAAAACAGCTTATTCCGATGCGCAAATTTGGTACCGTCGATGACATTGCCAAGGCGATAGCTTTCCTTGCCTCCGACGATGCCGGGTATATTACAGGGCAGGTGCTTTGCGTTGACGGCGGGATGGCTATGTAAAAATAATAAAAAAGGGTTGTAGCTGGACGGTTTAGCCGTTATATTACCGCCCGATATATAGAAACGAAAAAAAATACTTTTTAATAAGGAGAAAAAAAGTGAGTGCTGACGTAGATTTAAAAGCTATAGAAGAAAAGGTCATAGACATAATTAGCGAACAAATGGGCACGGATAAAGCCGAAATTACACGCGAAACCTCGTTCATCAACGACCTCAACGCCGACTCACTCGACACCGTCGAGCTGGTTATGGAGTTTGAGGATGAGTTTGATATGAGCATCCCCGATGAGGAAGCCGAGAAGATACAGACTGTCGGTGCAGCCGTTGACTACATAGCTAAAATTAAAACACAGCAGGGATAGATATAAACTAATGAAAAGGCGTGTAGTAATAACCGGCCTTGGGGCCATCACATCCCTTGGCGAGAATGTGGATAATCTGTTCACTGCTTTATGCGAAGGCAAAAGCGGCATCTCCAAAATCGAATCTTTTGATGTCAGCGAGTATCCCGTCAAAATAGGCGGTGAAATTAAAGATTTTGACATCACCAAATATATCGATGTCAGAGAGTCCAAGCGAATGGACCGCTTTACGCAGCTTGCGATCGCGGCATCAATTTACGCGGTAAATGACAGCAAACTTGATTTTTCTGTCGAAGACCCCTGGCGAATCGGCTCGATAGTAGGAACAGGCATTGGCGGAATAAAGGAAATAGAAGAGCAGCATATCCGGCTGCTTAACAAGGGGCCGAGGAAGGTATCGCCCTTCTGTGTTCCCCGTCTTATGTCCAATGCAGCAGCAGGCAATATTGCCATTCAGTACGGCCTGAGAGGTCCGAATCTGTCTGTATCAAGCGCCTGTGCGTCCGGTTCTCATGCCTTGGGCGAAGCGTTCTGTAATATCCTCGCCGGTCGAAGCGATATTATTATAGCCGGAGGCTCAGAAGCGGCATTGACGCCTATCGGCTTGGCTTCTTTTTGTGCGGCAAAATCGCTTAGTACGCGAAATGATGACCCGACGAAGGCTTCGCGGCCTTTCGATAAGGATCGTGACGGTTTTGTACTTGCAGAAGGCGCTGGGATACTAATCCTTGAAGAATACGAACACGCTAAAAACCGCGGCGCTAAAATTTATGCCGAGATGCTCGGTTACGGCGCTACCGATGACGGTTACCACATAACCGCTCCCCGCGAAGATGGCGCCGGCGGCGCTAAAGCGATGGAAATGGCTATTAAGGATGCCGGAATCACACCAGACGAAGTTGATTACATAAATGCGCACGGAACAAGCACACAGCTAAATGATATCGCAGAAACAAAAGCCATAAAGAGCGTCTTTGGCGATTATGCGTACAAGCTTGCCATAAGCTCGACCAAGGGCTGTCTTGGTCATTCTCTCGGTGCGACGGGTGCGGTGGAGTTTCTGCTCTGCGCCAAGATAATCGAGAAATCGATTATCCCCCCCACCATCAACCTTGACAACCCGGATCCAGAGTGCGATCTCGATTACGTGCCGAACAAACCGCGTAAGCAGCAGGTTAGCTTTGCTATTAGTAATTCACTTGGCTTTGGCGGACATAATTGTTCTCTGCTTATGGGAAGATTCAAAGAATAAATAGTTTTACCATCCAGCTTTTATGCACCCGTGAAGAATCGCGGGCTTTTTTACAAAAAAAATCAGTTATTGACCTTGGATGTATTTTAAACATATAATAAATGCCGTAAAAATAAGGAGATACAATTATGACTAATACATTCGTTCAAGCTATGTGGACTCCTCAGGGCTTTGATTGGCTGATTATACTTATTGTGGCACTGCTGATTTTTGGTAGAAGATTGCCCGATGTGGCAAGGAGCCTCGGCAAAAGCCTTGTCGAATTTAAAAAAGGCCTCAACGAAGCCAAAGAGGCTAAAGGCGATATCGAGAACGATGTAAAAAAACTCAAAGATGATGTGGTAAATCAGGCCAAAGATACTCCTGACGATTTCAATAAAACCACCTGATGTTCAAGATTGACAATCAGCCATCATCTGAAAAATGGGCATTCCAATAAAAAAACATAACCCGAATGGCAATTCTACCATGTCTCTTGATGACCATCTCGAAGAACTGCGTTACAGGCTTATCCTTGCTTTGGCCGGTCTGATTGTTGCGATGGTCATATCGCTTTTCTTCGGGCGGTATATAGTTGCATTTATTGAAAAACCGTATATCCGCGTTATGGGTGAAGATGCGAGATTTCAAATTCTCGCTCCGGCGGCAGGTTTCACAGCGTATATGGAATTGGCAATGATTGCGGGTATTGTTTTGTCCTCTCCATGGATTTTTTATCAATTATGGATGTTTATCTCCGCAGGGCTTTACCCCGATGAAAAACATTATGTTAATATAGCGGCGCCTTTTTGTGCTGTGCTTTTTATTACTGGTGCTTTATTTTTCCTCTTTATGATTGCCCCTGTTACTCTTAAATTTCTGGTGATGTGCAATAAAAAACTCCTCGGCGCAGAATCCAATTTCACTTTCAACGAATATATGTCCTTTATAAATATGATGATGTTGATTTTTGGCTTGGCATTCCAAACTCCTATCGCAATCTTTTTTCTAATCAAGACAGGGCTGGTTTCCATAGAAACTTTCATAAATTCAAGAAAATTCGTTATTCTTGCTATCGTTATTATCGCGGCAGCGGTAATCCCCGGTTCTGATATTTTTTCTCTGTTTGGGTTGGCTGTTCCATTATATCTGCTATTTGAACTTGGTATTCTTATGGGTGTGAGTGCCGAGCGAAAGGCCCAAAAGAAAATGTAGTCTTCTATGTTATCTACAAAAGAATTAAAAATTGGTTCTTTGGTGCTTCCGTATCGCTTCGTTCAGTCACCACTTAGCGGATACAGCGATTACGCTATGCGAAAATTGGCGCGTGATTTCGGCTGTCCGTTTACTTTCGCCGGAGTAATGCTTGCCAAATCCGCGGCAAACCCGAGAGTGCTGCGAAAATCAGAATTCCATCCCCACGATGACGAGCATCCCGTAGGCGCACAGATAGTAGGCGAGGAACCGGAGATTATGGTCAAGGCCGCCAAAGACCTCGTTGCGATCGGTTATGACCTGATCGACCTTAATTTCGCGTGCCCAGCTCCGAAGGTTCTTCGCCGTCAGCGCGGCGGATACCTGCTTAATAACCCTCGACTTGTCCGTGAGATAATTGAAGCCGTTCGTGATGTTGTCATGTGTCCCTTGACAATAAAATTGAGGAGCGGCTGGGACAATTCGCAGGAAAGTATCGAAAATGTCTTTGAGATTTGCGATTTCGCAAAAAAAACCGGCATAGACGCTATAACCATTCATGGCCGAACCGTTGAAGCAAGATATAAAGGCACAGCCGATTGGGGAATACTTGCCGAGATAAAACGCAGCTTGGGCAATGTGACCATACTTGGCAGCGGCGACCTGTTCGAGCCTCACCGTATAGTGGAGCTTATGCAGCAAAGCGGCCTGGATGGCGTTTCCATCGCACGCGGAGCAGTGGGAAACCCATGGATATTTCGCGACCTCAAAGCGATGTTTACAGGCGCAGATATTCCTGCCCCCCCAACAATCAAAGAGCAATCTCAAATCATAAGACAGCATTTCGAGTTGCTATGTAAGCTCTATCTGCCTAAAAAAGCTGTCGTATATTTTCGAAAGTTTTTAGCTCAATACTGCCGTCGCCACCCTGATCGCAAAAAAGTGCAAACGGACTTCGTCGCCGCAAGAACCGCCTCCGATTTGGCAGAGGCCATTGTAAAATGGTATGGTGACAACGACCTTGCAGCGCAATCATTTCCGGCAGTCCGGGTCTGATTTTAATTTCATTTCACTCTAATATACTTATCCACTTTGTTCCATAAGGGGTTTCCTTGTTTTGTTTTAGGGTATTTGCTTAGATAATAAAATTTATTTAAGGTCTCGGCCTGTTTTTCATTCCAATAAGCAATTTTTGCTTTACGACTAACTGCTGGTGGTATAACTTCAATTGGGATGTTTTTGAAATTCACAATACATTCGGGGATAAAAAAATGAACATAAAAGTTGTCGTAGCTGATGATCATGCGATTGTACGCCATGGATTGATACGTCTTATCCAAAGCGAGGATGATATAGAGGTTGTCGGGCAGGCGGAGAACGGCCTGGCTGTTCTGCAAGTCGTCAGGGAATACCAGCCTGATGTTGTAGTTATGGACATATCAATGCCGCAATTAAACGGTATCGAAGCGACGAGACAGATAACCAGCGAAATGCCTAACGTCAAAGTAATAGCCCTTTCAATGCATTCGGCCAAAAGGTTCATAATAGAGATGTTTCGCGCCGGCGCGTACGGTTATTTACTTAAGGATTGCGCCTCAAATGAACTTGCCGAAGCTATCCACGTCGTTTCAGATGGGAAAAAATACGTAAGTCCCGCCATATCTGATATTGTAGTGGAAAATTATGTCTTGGAGAACAATCAGTTTGAGTATTCGGCGTCTTCTATTCTTACTCAAAGAGAACGTGAAGTTCTTCAGCTTCTTTCTGAGGGTAAAACTACCAAGCAGATCGCCCTAAGCCTCTTTATCAGTCCTAAAACGGTAGAGGCGCATCGACTTCGTGTAATGGGGAAACTGCATATTGACAGTGTAGCCCGGCTGACAAAATACGCCATTCAGGAAGGTTTGACCCTGCTTGAATCGTAATCGTGCCGGCACTGCAAAAATAAAAGGTTGTCAATTGTCCTCCTGAGTGGTTTTCGAGCAATAGAGACCCTCTGATTAAGTAAAATCCCGATTTTCAAAGTAGAATAAACTCTTTAATATTGTAGACAGAGGTTTGTTTTTTAGAAGGGAATTAATTATGAAGGTGTTTGTTGACGTAAATCTATGCAGCGGAGCAGGGCTATGCGAAAACACCTGCCCGGAGGTTTTCAGACTCAATAATGACGGCTTTTCAGAGGTAAAGACCGATCCTGTCCCGCCTGCAGCGGAAGATAAATGCAGGCAGGCAGCTGAGAGTTGCCCTGCGGGAGCTATTTCCATCGAGCAGTAATTTTCATAACGGAGATCAGAAATGCAGGTCAAAGATGCGATGAACCCGCATGTTGAAACTGTGGACGCATCTGCAAGGCTCAACGCCGTCGCGGCAAAGATGAGTTCACTTGACGTAGGTATTCTGCCGGTAAAAGAATCCGGCAAAATAGTTGGAGCCGTTACCGATCGCGATATTGTCGTTCGCGCCCTTGCTCACAAACTCGATATAAATATTGCGACCGCTTCAGATATTATGTCTCCCGGTTGCATAGGATGTTATGACGATGATGATCTTTGTCAGGCGGCAAATATAATGGAGAAAAACAGGATACATCGCCTGCTCGTCGTCGATCATGACGAAAAGCCCGTCGGCGTCATCTCTATCGGAGATATAAGCAGGTCAGCGAATGAGCATTTTTGTTATGAAGTGCTTGAAAAACTTTCCAAACATATTTACGGATAAGGATCGTGTGATATGAAATTTACGCTTAGAATAGCTGTTTCTCTACTTATATTTTTGACTCTCCCTCTCACTTCCGGATGCGGCATTGAGGGGCGATGGGAATCGAAAAGCTTCAAGCCTGAAATTGCCCGTGATAAATTCAGATTGATGGGGCCGACCATAGATTCGCTCGGTTTCCGTAAAACAACCATTGTCTTTGCCCCCAATGGGCGTTTCAACGCCCAGGCCGTTTATGGTAACCGCACTGAAAACAGCAACGGCGAATGGGAACTATCTAAAGGCAAATTGACACTTATAGATGAAGCCGGCCATCCCTACACTTACGATATTAAACTAAAGGACTTCAATACCGCCATCAATCTTACCCGTCGCATCGAAGGAACAGATGTTATTCTGACTTTGAGAAAGGTTCCTTTTGAAAACGATGAACTGGAAGAATGAAAGTTTTTTTACTCTGAAATCCTTTGCCTATTAATCATACAAATTCCAAAAAGTGTCCTTTGTGTAATGAAAAGTCGTTGTTTTTTGTGTTTTTGTGACATTTTCCAGGGAAATTTTCTTGAAAAAAGATTTTAAGAGTAAATAATAGTTTTGAATTGACAATATAGAAAATTTATGCTACATATTCAAGGCATATTTGAGAGTTAGCAAACGTATTCTTTTAAGGAATATGGTCTCAAACCGGGGGTTAAAATATTATTAAGGTCGTCAATTTTACAGGAGTAAAGAAATGAAAATCAGCAGATCGACAGGGTACGCACTATTGGCAACATGCTATATTGCCAAAAATCAATCCGATGGCATCGTTCTTTCGCAGGTTATCGCCAAGGCACACAGCATTCCGCTGGAATACTTGCTTAAGATACTTCAGCAGCTTGTGCGAGCTAATGTTTTACGCAGCAAGCGCGGCCCAAGGGGCGGTTTTTTATTGGCAAAACCAGCCAAGAAAATCAGTATGCTTGACATTATAGAAGCCGTTGACGGTCCTGTAGTAGGTAAACTTGATTTGTCAGCACAATCCAATAAAGAGGCTTTTGCCGCCAAAGCTGAGCAAATATATCAAAAAGCTATTGATCAGGCTAAAGCCGTCTTTGCCAAGACCAAATTGGCCGATCTGGTGTGATGTCGGATGCATATCAGCGAATTTCAGAAGTTCATCCTTGAGCGCTATGGCGAACGTGACTGCCAGCGTGGGACGCCTGCGACTTTCATGTGGTTTATTGAAGAGGTCGGCGAGCTTGCCACTGCGCTTGCGGAAGGCGATACAAAGGGAAAAGAGGGCGAATTTGCTGATGTTTTTGCCTGGTTATGCACTTTAGCCAACATCAATGATGTTGATATCGAAAAAGCTTGCGAGAAATACACATCCGGCAATGTCGAGGGCTACAAATAAACGTTGGATATCTGCATGCATTTCCGACCATGCCTAAGGTGATTATTTTTTTGACTTTTGAGTTCTTTTTTGGTAAATTGCCCCCAAGGTCGCAGTCTTGTTCTTTGGTCTCTCAAGAACACGTTGCAATAAATAAAAACCGAGAGACAGATTTTATGGCCCTTAAAAAGGCCAGGGAGTAGTAGCAGTGAGTACAGGTACAGTAAAATGGTTCAATGAAAGCAAGGGTTATGGTTTTATAAGCCCCGATGATGGTGGAAAAGATTTATTCGTCCACCATTCGGAAATCAAGTCCGACGGCTATGCCACACTTGCGGAAAATCAAAAAGTCGAGTTCGAGGTTGGAGAGGGCAAAAAAGGCCCATGTGCAACCAACGTAACCCCGGCCTAACTAAACACCAAGGCCTTTGAATTGAAAGGCTCTGCAACAAACGGAGCCTTTTTTATCTTACATTTCTGTGATTTAATCTTCTTCCGGTGCCTGGATTTCCATTGTTTTTTCAGTAGCCGCAGCCGCAATCGCTTTGTAGAAACACCAGCCAAGCCCCCCGACTATAAGCACAAGCGCTGCTGTGAGCACAATCATTGATATTCCGCTCATCATCTCTCGCACCACCGGTTCAGCTTTTTCTGTTTTCACGGCCTTGGTCAATAAATTGAGAGCGATTGCCAGAAACGCACTGACATCAAGCACAAAAATAAGGCCGGCCCATCGAACAAACCAGCTTGCCTCGTTCCGGCTGTTTCCGTGTTTATCCACAAGATAACTGCTGTAAAGAACCCCCAGTGTACTCAATATCGCCATGCCGAAAATGACCCATAAAATGTATGACTTCATTTGATCCGTAAATATCAGTGCGACAAAAACACCCGCCGCAATAACCGAGCTTGCGAAAACCCCTATCCCTTCGCCTGTTCCGTCCGTAGGCAAATCCTTCTCGACCTGATGCTCATTTTCACCCTTGCCCTTAACAATTGTCAAGATAATAGCAATAACCGGAGCGATACTCACTATTCCCAAGCCCACCAGATTTGCCAGATTCCATTTGCCGTCCGGCATCTTTATAAAACCGCTTTCGGCTGCCAGATCATCAAAAAGCTGCCAGAAAAATAGCGTTCCCAGCAATATTGGTATCACTATTCTTATCAGATAATCCCACCACCAGCCAAGCCGCCAGTCGCTGCGGCTGTTGGCGTGTTTGCGAAGTGTATTTATCCGCCAAAGCCAGCCCAGTGTGGTACACTCAAGCAGCCCTAAAAATGCTATACCCCATGTTCCGTTAATAAATCCATCCACTATTCCCAGCCAGTTAAGCCCCCCTTGTGTAACATAAAAAAAGCCAAAACCAAGACCTACTACACTTATTACCGGCAGCACAATTGCTCGCCGCCAGCCGGTTTTGTCAACTATACTGGCAAGAACAGATTCAGTGATAGAGAAAGCGGAATCAATACCCAGTGTTATCAACGCGAAAAAGAAAACAAAACTAAACCACGCCGAATACGGCAACTGTGCCAGAGCATAAGGAAACGCCACGAACGCAAGGCTTGGGCCTTCTTTGGCGACATTTTCAACCGGAACGGGTGTTCCGGCCTGCTGAGTTGCAAAAGCCATCGCCCCCAGTGTCGCAAAAACAGCCAGGCCGGCTACGAAACTAGTCGCGAAATCCGCCAGTCCGATTATAGCTGCATTATTGTTAATGTCACTTTTCCGATGCAGGAAACTTGCGTAAGTTATCATCACGCCGAACGCAAGGCTAAGCGAGAAGAACACCTGTCCAAAGGCATAGCGCCATGTTGTCGGCTTGGCAAGTTCCGACCACACCGGCTGAAGATAATAAGCGAGTCCTTGTGAACTCCCTTCAAGAGTCAAACCGCGGATGGCAAGTATCAAAAGCATAAGCCACGGTACAGGAACAGTAATCCATACAATCTTGCCGACCAGCTTAACCCCTTTGAAAATACTCAAATACATCGCAAGCCAGGAAACAACCAGCATCCAGACGATATCCCATTGTATCGAGCCAAGCGAGAGCCCCTCATGGTAATGGAGATAATTATCGAAGAAAAAATTCCTGGCTTTCTCAACTCCTTCAATACCTTGCCCTGCCCATGGCAAATTCCCACCGCTAAATATCCCTGCGATACTGTATCCAAGAAAGCTGAAACAATATGCCAGAATAACAGGATAATATGTAATAATAACAAATCCAAGGATTATCCCCCACCACCCGATAACCTCGAAACCTTTATGCCCTCGCCGAAAGGCATCCGGCGCAGCCCGCTGCGTAAAATGGCCGAGGCTGAACTCAAGTATCAACAACGGAATCCCAACAATAAATAATGCAAGGATATAAGGTATTAAAAACGCCCCGCCGCCATAAGTATAAAGCTTGTACGGAAACCCCCACAGATTGCCAAGCCCTACCGCAGACCCAACAGCCGCAAGAATAAATCCCCCGCGGGTTCCCCAGCTTTCTCTTTGTTCTTCAAGAAGCTCCGGCATATACGACCTCCTTGTTTTTTTTTATTCGATGCCAAGCACTTCGAGTGTGTTGCGTTCTATCACATTACGGATATTTACACGCGGAACCGTAGGAAGATTTGTATCTCCCATCAGTTTATTGAATCCGAGCAGCGTCTCTATGCACTCGTCAGCCCTGGCATGTGGAAAACCGCTGCCGAAAAAGAGTTTGCCCATAACCCCACGCTCGAATGCGGCAACTATAGTATTATAAACCTGCCAGATATTATTTGGCTGTATCGTCAGATCCGCATAGACATTCTGATGTTTCCGAACCATGGCAATAGTTTGCTCCACAAACGGAACTCCCATGCTCCCGATAATGATCTTCAGTCCCGGATAAGTCCTGGCAACTTCATCGATCAGATACGGCTGGGCAAAATCCAGCACAGCCGAACTGCTCAGATGACCGCAATTATGGAAAAATACAGGAATATTCGCTTCTTCGGCAATTTCATAGAACTGCATCGCCCTGCTGTGCGATGGATGAAAACCGGCTTCGGAACAGTATAACACCATCCCCTTAAGCCCCAGCTTTTCAGTAATAGTCTTTAGGCTCTTTGCGCCGATATTGTCCGTAACGGGGTTTATCACGCCAAATCCAAACATTTTTTTGCCGTTTCGCCCAATATAATCGCTCAAAGCCGCATTGACATGTTCGCTCGATTCGCTGTTTTCGGCAAGGATAATACATTTGTCAACGGTTTGCACTGCTGCCAAGCGCTGGCTTGCGTCAGCGTGCTCGCCGGAAAAATCTATATGTGTATGGCAATCGACTATCATCTCCTGACCCTTTGCTTTCCCTGGTACTTTTGCCTATATAACTAAACGGCTTATGATAGCAACCTGTTCCCAAGCGTCAAGAACTATTATTGCTTCAAAAACCCGCATATTTTTAGCTTTTTCTTGACCGCAAGGACCCAACGGTTTACTATATTTATTAGTTATTTATCTTTAGGAGAGCGACGAAATGGATTGTCCGGCTTGCCAGAATGCGATGATTACGGTCGAGTTGCAGGATGTTGAGACCGATTACTGCACAGAATGCGGCGGTATCTGGCTCGATTCCGGTGAGCTGGAACTATTGTTCGGCAACCAGGAATATGCGAAACAAGTGATAAATTCATTTAAACTCGCTGAAAAATGCTCTGAAAAAAAACGTAAATGCCCTATATGCGACAAGAAAATGCTTAAGATAATAGCCGGCTGCGGTTCGGCGCCGCTGATAGATAAGTGTAAAAAAAGCCATGGCTTATGGTTTGATAAATCGGAATTGAACCAGCTTTTCGATACAGTACAGCTTGACGCCGACAATAAAATCAAAGATTTATTGACTAAAGTCTTTTCGGATTCTTAAAACAGAGAAACTACTATGGCTATTGAAAAGAAAAAATTCGGAAATATAGACGGAAAAGATGTGTTTGTTTACACACTGAAGAGCTCCTCCGGCATGATGGCCGAGATTCTCAATTTTGGTGGAATCGTCCGCAGCCTGATCGTCCCTGATAAAATGGGTAAATTCGCGGATGTCGTTCTCGGCTGTGACAGCCCGCAGGATTACAAAAAATCTCCGTATTTTGGATCACTTGTCGGTAGATTCGCAAACCGTATCGCCCTGGGGGAATTTACACTCGACGGTGTAGATTATCAGCTTGCCGCAAACAATGGCAAGAATCATCTACACGGCGGCCTCAAAGGGTTTGATAAAAAAATATGGAATGCTGAAGCTGCCGATACGCCTGATGGCTCAACATTGAAACTTGCCTACACCAGCTCTGACGGAGAAGAAAACTATCCCGGTACACTTGCCTGCACTGTCATCTATACTCTGACTGATAATATGGAACTCAAAATCGAATATAAGGCGACTACCAATAAGCCAACTATTGTCAATCTGACCAACCACAGCTACTTTAATCTCGCCGGTCACAATACCGATAATATACTCGACCACGAAATACAAATTAATTCCAACAATGTAACTGGGATAAATGAAAACCTCATTCCAACCGGCTCCATCGAATCGATACTCGGAACATCGCTCGATTTGACAGAACCGGCACG